>JAAVYX010000132.1 GCA_022791355.1 Clostridiales bacterium
AGAGAGGCACTACTTCCTGCATTCCTCCCAGGCTACGTTGCCAGCGGGGGCCACGGGGGCGGCCAGCCACCGTGCGCGTTTTTCTCCCCCTTCTTTTGTCGCGTCACAAAAGATGGGGTCGCGCTATTAGATACAGTAATGGAGAATTGAGAAAAGCATACCTGGCGCGAAACCTCACTCTCAACTAAACAAAAGGAAGGGAAATCGCGCGAAACCTCACTCTCAGTTAATCAAAAGAAAAAACATATTTTTTACTCCAGCCCCCGCATGGCCAACGCCTTACTTTGCAGCTCCATCAGCTTATAATAGGTTCCCTTCTTTTCAATCAGCTGCGCGTGGGTGCCGGCCTCGGTGATCCGCCCGCCGTCGATGACCACAAGGGTATCGGCGTTTTTCAAGGTGGATAGCCGGTGGGCGATGGACAGGGTGGTCCGCCCCTTTACCAGCTTGTCGAGTGAGGCCTGAATGGCTTGCTCGGTTTCGGTATCCACCGAGGCGGTGGCCTCGTCCAGGATCAGGATACGGGGATTGGCCAAAATGGCTCTGGCGATGGAGATGCGCTGCCGTTCGCCGCCCGACAGCCGCCGGCCGGCCGAGCCAATGACCGTATCGTATCCGTCGGGCATTTTACAGATAAAGTCATGCGCGCTGGCCGCCACGGCGGCGGCCATGATGTCCTGCCGGGAGGCGGCGGGATTGGCGTAGGCGATATTCTGGGCCACGGTACCCATAAATATGTAGGTCTCCTGAGATACCATGGCTACGCTCCGCCGCAAATCGTCGAAGGCCAGGTCCCGCACGTCCACCCCGTCCAGAGTGATCAGGCCCTCGTCGGGGTCGTAGAGCCGGGAGATCAGATTGACCAGGGTGGACTTACCCGCCCCCGACCGGCCTACAATACCCAGCATTTTGCCCGGCTCCACCTCCAGGGTCACGTCCCTTAGCACCGGCTTGTGGGGCTCGTAGCCGAAGGTGACCCGCTCCAGCTTGATGTGGCCCTCAATCTGCTCCAGCCGGACGGGGTCCTGCTTTTCCACCACATCGGGGGAAGCGTCCACAATCTCGAAAATCCGCTGGGCGGCGTTGATGCTCTCGGCAAAGGAGCGGAAAAAGTGGGACATAAAATCCAGCGGCCCGTTGAGCTGGCTGACGTAGCCGGCGAAGGTGATGAGCATGCCCAGCTCCATATAGCCCCCCTCCAGCACCAGAAAGGCGCCCAGGCCCCAGATGAGCGCGTAGACGATGTTTTCTACGGCTATGTACAGGCCGTTATACCAGGCGTCGTTTTTCACGATGCCCATTTCAGCGTCCCGTACCCGGACGTTATACTTGCCGAAGCGGCGCAGCTCGCCCTCCTCCTGGCCGAAGGCCTTAACCACCCGCGCACCGGTGATGTTGTCGTTAATCTGGGCGTTGAGGCTCCGGGAGGCCCGGTGCCGGCGGCCGTAGGCGTTCCAAACCCGGGGCAGCAGCTTATAGCTGATGAGGATGAGCAGCGGAAGCAAAAACAGGGAGGCCAGGGCCATTTTCCAGTTGATACGCACCATGACCGCCACGGTGGCGGTCACAGTAAGAATATTGATGAGAAAGTAGGGGAGCTGGTCGATGAAGAAGCCGGTGACCTGGTCGGCGTCATTGAGTACCCGGACCATCAGGCCGCCGGTCTGACGGTTGTTGTAAAAGCTGATGGAGAGGCGGCCCATGGAGTCGAAAACCTGACTCTTTAAGTCCTTGACCACCTCGGGGACGATCTGGGCGGTAAAAACGCCGCTGATTATGCCCAGCAGCTGTAAAAGCAGCTTGGTCACGGCCATGGTGACCACTACGCCCAGCAGTGCGGCGGCAAACCGTCCGGCCGGCAGCCCGGTAAACTGCAAAAAGGCCTCGTTGCGGCCCAGCACCTTGTCGTAGAGCACCGTGCCGTTCAGATAGGGCCAGACTAAATTAAGCCCGGCGGTAGCCAGGATGCAGAAGAGCATGACAGTGATTTTCAGCCAGTGAGGCTTAAAGTAGGACAGCACCCGCATAAAGATGGACCGGCGGTCCATGCACTTGGGACAGACCTTCCGGCCCTGCTCGGGGTAGGGGGACCCGCATTTGGGACAGCATTCCCGGGGATGCTCCTCCCGGTAGTCCTCCTCGGTCAGCTCCTCGCCCTTTTTGACCTTTTCGAACAGACGGCAGAGCCGCCGGAACTCTCCCATACGGGTGTTGGTGAAGGCGGCCAGCTGCCGGTTCTCCTTTCCGGCGGCGTAGAGCACCCCGCCGGTTACCAGAGACTGTATCTCCAGCTTATCCAGCTCGGACAGGGGGATAACCCGCATGCCCCAGCTCCGTTCCTCTTGGAGCGCCTCTTTTCCTCCGTAGCCAGCAAAGACGCGAGGCGTACCGTCCGCCTCGGTCTGGGCCAGGAGGAGATCGGATTTTGTGAGAAATATATAACAGTCCGCATAGGCGCAGTCCAACGTCAGATCGGAAAAGGCGGCGAAAAGGACGTCCGCCTCAGCTGTCTGATAGCTGGACAGCAAAGTCAAAAGCTCTTTTGGAATCTTTTTCAGACTGAACATAGGGCCTCCTCTTAAACAAACGCCGCGCCGTCGGCCTGCGGCTCATAGGGCTTTCCTGGCGAACCCATGAAGCGGGGCTGCTTCGACGGCCGGCGCGGTTCCGGCCAGGCGTACAGTTCGGTTGTAAACCGGCGGCAGGCTTTGCATATAGGCAAAGCCTACCATAATATATACTACTTTACTAAAGATCCGTTGTATTGTCAACTGATTTGCCCCTATATCCTCAATATTATACTATTACCGTCTGACCTGGGGCTAATACGATTTTACGGGGAAACTCGCGTATGCTGCGGGCTGTTGCAAAGGAAGGCGGCCTCGTCCGCCTTTTTTATCCGGAAAACGTCGAAGAACTGGGCGGCGAGCTTAAATGGATACTGTAAAGCCGTCGATAGGCAGACGGCCGCCCTTAAAGGTTAGACAGAGCGATTGACGTTTTCTGACTGCCAAATTTCCCCAACGCCGCTAGTTACCTGCTGGTTATGGCCTATGGCAAGATCCTAGCTTGGCCGGCCTGTGCAGACCGCTCCAAGGATGGCCATTATGCATATCGTTTCTCGAGGCAAATGGTAAGCGAATGGTATAATAGCCCATTTCCCCATTATACTTAAAGCCCCAGGCCGGATCAGGCCTTTGTTTACGCTCTGTATTTACGGGCTTCAATCCAAAAGCGCTTCCCGGGTCGGGACGCTCCGGCGCTCTGGTCTTACCGTATCTCCGCATGACGTCCGGATACGGACAGAGGCCGGCGTTCTGGCAGAACAAGCAGGTGAGGAACCGTCCATAATGCTTTGCGGTTTCGGCTACAGAAAGAAAGCGAACGACCTATGTCGTCCGCTCCGCTGAAATTTTTTATTTTTCAAAAATCTGTTTTTCCGATCCGTCGGCCTTTATACGGATAAGGTCGCTGTTTTCATCGAAGTAATAGAGATAGTCGTCGTCGCAAGATAGGCTTTGGAAGACCCCCTCGCCGATCTGTTCGGTCTGCTGCTCTGAAAAGGACATGGCGTAAAGCTTGCCGTCCTTTGTATACGCCAGGTGGTTTGCCGTATAGTTATACTGGTCGGCCTGGACGTGACGGGTGACGGCGGCGGTATTGGCCGTATTGCACCAGCAAAGGGTTCCCTCGGGGTCCCGGAAGTAAATAAACTGTCCCCGAATGATAAAATCGGTCATGACCGTATCGGCCAGCAGGCGGTTTTCCGTGCCGTCGGTGTAGGCGGTCCAGAGCTTGCCGTCCTGCCCGATATAGAAGATGCGGCGGGCCGAAACGTAATAGTTTCCGGCGGGATAGATTCCCAGGGCGGCCTGCTTGCCGTCGTCCATCCGGTATTTGTGGAGCTGGCCGGCCTGGGTATAGTAGATCCAACGGCCTACGATCAGGGGATTTTCGGCCTTCTCCAGCAGGGCCAGCTTGGCCGAACCGTTGTAGAGAATCTGGGTGAGAACGCCCCGCTCCCTATACACATACCCCTCGGCCGTGGCGAAGGAGGGACCGTCCCCGTCCTCTCCTACCCGGGTGCAGGTATCTCCAAAGAGGCTATAAATGCCTCCGTCGTCCGGCCGGATGAAAAACAGGATATTGTCTCCCGGGGCGATACGGCCGCCGTTTAGCAGGTTGCCGCCCCGGTTATAGGGGTTTGCCATGGGTACGTCGTCGGGAGAGACGACGATCAGAACGGCGGCCAGCAGGGAGACCGCGGCGATGACAGAAATGAAAACCATTACCAGCCGGTTCGTTTTTTGCTCCATTGAATCGCCCTGCAATACCGTATGCGCAAAAGGCCCTAAAACAAGAACCTTTCCGCCCGGTATCCTTCCTTTCTTCCTATTTTTTACTCGATTCCTCCCCGGCCTCATCCGGCTTAGGCTGAACGCCGGCGGCATAGTCCTCCAGCAACTTTTCCCACTCGGCGCCGCTTGGGGCCTGTTTTCCGGCCGCGTGCTTTTGGTAGAGCTGCGCGGTCAGCTTTTCGTAGGCCGCGTTTTCGGCCTGGCGCTCCCGCAGCTGGATGACAAAGAGAATCACGGCGGCGGCCAGCATGACGGTTATGGGAAGAAGATGGGAGGTCAGATACCGGGCGGGACCGTTCTTTGCAATCTGGTCGGCCAGCTGCTGATAGAAATGCGCCAGCAGCAAAACCGCCGGCAGAGCGGTGCAGACCAGCGCCGGCAGGGTCTTGCGGGCCAAGACCAGAACCAAGGCCGCGATGAGCAGCAGGGTCATAGCCGCCGTCAGGTACAAGGCGCTTCTGGCGGCGGACAGGTTGGCGGTGCTGTAGAGGCCGGGATTTTGCAGCGCCTCGTCGATATTCAGCCAACGGCCCAGCATGTAGGCCAGATTGATGAGCAGGGTGCAGAGGAAGCCTATGATGTAAAAAATCTTTGCCGCAGTGTAGATACGTCCTCCCACATGTCCCCATTGCTCCCGTTCCTCCAGCCTGCGGCGGTATTCCTGCCGCCGCAGGTATTGCAGGAGGGCCGGATTCTTTTTCGCCTGGGCCATTTCGCAGTCAACTCTTTTCTTGGTTTTTTCGTTTGGCGGGATATTTTAACGAAGCGTATATCGCTAACGTCTCCGCAGCACCGAAACGAGCTGTTTTAAGGAGGGGGGCTTGCCATACATTAAGGTGCCCGCCCGGTAAATTTTGGCCGAAAGCCAAGCGAAAAGGACCGAGGAACCGCCGGTGATCAGAATGGACAGGATGATCTCATACAGGGGCACCTCGCTCATGGACACCCGCACGAACATGCACATGGGCGCGAAGAAGGGCACATAGCTGCAAATACGGATGAGCAGAGAGAAGGGATTGGCCATACCTGTGAAGGAGAGGACAAAGCCGGCTACGCAGAGCAGCACGATGGGGGTGGCGGTGGTGTTTATATCCTCTACCCGGCTGACCAGGCTGCCCAGCGCCCCGAACATGGCGGCGTACATAAAATAACCGATCAAATAGAAGACGATCATCAGGGCCAGCAGATAGGGCGGCGCCTCCAGCACGCCGGATACAAAGGGAATCTGACTCCAGAAGTCTTTGCCGATGGAGATGCCGGCCGCTCCCACCGCCAGCCAGATCACCAGCTGGCAGAGGCCGGCCAGACCCACTCCGATGATCTTGCCAAAGATGAGGTTATTGGGTTTGGCCGAGGTAATCAGCAGCTCCATGGCCCGCGAACTCTTCTCAGTGGCCACGGATACGGCCACCATTTGACCGTAGAGCATAATGCTGACGTAGAGAACCATGATGAGAATATAGGTCAAGGCGTAGGTGCTCATAATATCCTTACCCGACGTTTCCGCGGCCTCTACCTGGGGAACCGCCGCCGCGTCGGCAATCTGTTGGTCGCTCAGTCCGGCCTGACGGAGTACGTTTTGCTGCCGGTAGGCCTTCAGGGCCTGGTTTATCTCCTGATACGCAGAAGACATGGAGGCGTTTTTGGCGTAGAAGGTATAATGCAGGCTGTCGGCCGCCGCCAGCGCGCCCTCCAGCTCGTCGTTCTGAATCGCGTCGGCCGTTTCATCTCCGTAGTTTCCCGGGACGAAATCCAGCGCATAACCGGGCAGCAGGGCCGAGAGGATTTCCCGGTCGGACAGCGCGCCGGTGGGGTCGAAGACCTGTATCGCCGGCCTGTCGGCCGACGGATCGTTTCCAGGCTCCTCCTTCCCGCCGCTTAAGAAAACCGGCGGCAGGAGGGCGCCGGCCAGCAGCAGCGCGCCGATAATGATGGTGATGACCATAAAAACCTTGTTTTTGATAAAGTTGCTAAATTCGTACCGAATGACCGTTTTTAGCTGCATAGAGGTGTTTTTCATAGGGATTCGCCCACCCTTTCCACAAAAATCTGTTCCAAGGTAGGTTCTATGACCTGGAAGGTTTCCAACGACGCGTCGGAGGCCAGAATGGCGGCTAAGAGCCGGTCCTTGTCGGCCGGCGCGGCTATGTGGACCACCGCGCCCGTGTCGGCGTCTGCGGCCGGCTCCAGGCCGGTTACGAAGCCGTCCAGCTTACCGGCGGCCCGCAGGGCCTCCAGACGTTCCAGACTGCCTCCCCCGTCCAGACTGACCAGGATATGGGTGCGGTCGTAGCTGCGCTTGATGGTCCGCAGGTTGCCCTGGAGGACGATGCGGCCCTTGTCCAGCATGGCGATGGAATCGCAGAACTCCTCCACATAGCTCATCTGGTGGGAGGAGAAAATCACCGTTTTGCCCGCCGCCGCCAGCTCGGCCACCACATCCTTGAGAAGCTGGGCGTTGACCGGGTCCAATCCGGAGAAGGGCTCGTCCAGAATTACGACGTCGGGATCGTGGATCAGGCAGACGCCCAGCTGAATCTTCTGCTGGTTGCCCTTGGACAGGGTCCGCAGCAGGTCGTTGCGGCAGGCGGTCATGTCCAGCCGCTCCAGCCAGTAGTCGGCGCTTTTCTTGGCGGCCTGCCGGGTCATCCCCCGCAGACAGCCGATGTATACCATTTGATCGATAATTTTTTGCTTGGGGTAAAGACCGCGCTCTTCGGGAAGGTAGCCGAAGCTGACCTGTCCCTGCTGAATAGGACGGCCGTCCAGCAGGACCTGACCGGAATCGGGCGGAAACACCCCCATGATAATACGGATGGTAGTGGTTTTTCCCGCGCCGTTGCGGCCCAGAAGGCCTAAGGCGGCGCCGCCTGCGGCGGTAAAGGATATGCCCTCCAAAACCTTCTTTTCCCCGAAGGACTTGGTGATGCTGTCGAGCTGCAGCTCCATAAACCGCGCTCCTTTCTATACGCTTTGCGTATTTATTACCGCCTTATTATAGCAAAGCCGGCGGCCAACTGCAATAAAGAAGGTAAAATCTTGCCAAACCGGTCGGCAGACTGTATAATAAGAAATATTGGAATGGCCGGGTTTCCCATATGCGTGCCGCCGGTCTTGGGGACGAATATGGGTTTACAGGGTAAACCCATAAAGACCGCCTTATTTTGGCTGGAACGGCTTGCCAGTTTGCGCCGGCTGTCTACGGCCTGCTCTCCCGTCTTCTGCCTGCCGGCCGCTGGACAGAGCGATCCGTCGGGAGACCGGCCGTCCTCGCCAAATCCGAAAAGGCATCTGTTCCCTGTTCGCTCCCCTGCTAGTTCCCTGCTAGTTCCCTGCTAGTTTCCCTTCCAGTTGCCCGTGAGGTTTTCCTCCAAGGGGCGGCTGCGGGGCGTATGGTCCCTTTGTCAATCGATGGTAAGGAATATTGTTATATAAAGGAGGCGTCCGATGAATCGGCCGTCCGCTCCGCATTCCCCTTTTACATCCCGGCCGCCGCGTATAGCGGCGATACATGATCTGTCCGCTTTCGGCCGGTGCGCCTTGGCGGTGGCGCTGCCCGTCCTTTCGGCCATGGGCTGTCAGGGCTGTCCGGTGCCCACCGCCCTGTTGTCCACCCATACCGGCGGCTTTTCCGGCATTGCAAAGGCGGCCTGTGAGGACTTTCCCGGCCGTACCGCCCGTCATTGGGCGGCCTGCGGGGCCGCGCCCGACTGTATCTATTCGGGCTATCTGGGTAGCCCCTCCCAGGCGGGGCAGGTGGAGGACTTCAAAAAACTGTTCCCTGGCGCGCTGTTGGTGGTAGACCCGGTGCTGGGGGACGAGGGCCGTCCCTATGGAGGCATCTCCTCTGAGATGATCCGGTCGATGACCCGTCTGGCTGGCCGGGCCGATCTGCTCACTCCCAACCCCACAGAGGTTTCTCTTCTGCTGGACGAGCCCTATATCGACCAGCCCCTCTCCCGCGAACAGGCCAGGGAGCGGCTGTCGGCCCTGTCCCGTTTGGGAGACCGGCCGTCGGCCGTACTGATTACCGGCCGGCCGATGGAGGATGGGATTTACAATCTGGTCTTCCTGCCGGCGGCCAGCCGTCTGGGCGCGCTGGCCGGACTGGAGGCCGACGCGGCCTGGCGGATGCGCTGCGACTACCGGCATCCCTCTTATCCCGGCACAGGGGATATTTTTACGTCTATGATCGCCGCCGCCCTGATGAAGGGGGAGACGTTGCCCGCCGCCGCAGGCCGGGCTACCGCCTTTGTGGAACGGTGTATCGCCCTGACCGCCGGGTCGGGGGAGCCCTCCCGGGACGGTGTGTTTTTGGAGTATGCGCTGCATGAGATTGGGGAAACGGCCCCGCGGGGGGCGGAGGTTTTATAAATTGTTTTTTAAGAGTGAGAAATTTCGCTTCCGATATCCTTTTTTAGTTAAGTGGGAGGTTTCGCGTCAGAAATCTTTACTTTGTTTGGCGGGATAGAGGTTTAGCGCCAGGTATAGTTTTATTATTACTCCAATACTTGATCAAGTAGCGTCTGGCGTCGCGGCGCTAAAGCGCCTCTAGACCCCATCTTTTGTGACGCGACAAAAGATGGGGGAGAACAACGCGCACGGGGGTTGGCCACCCCCGTGGTCCCCGCTGCCAACGGAACCCACGAGGAATGCAGAAAATAGTGCCACTCAGGAAGTTGAGAAGCCCGAAAGTCGTACCAACTTTCGGTCAGGCGCTTGGCAGTCTCTCAGCGGCCCGGCGGGATAAAACAGGGACCTGGTCTAAGAGCTCGCCTACGGCCACCTACGGGACTACGTCGCTGACGCCACCTACGGGACTACGTCCCTCCGATTGCCTCCGGTTAACTCCCGCCGACACTGATGTAAGCCTCAGTTGGGTACGTTTCACTTATACGCCGACAGTGGGAGGAAAACGTTAGCTTTATAGTGAGAAGCGAGAGAAAAGCATGTAGTCAAAGGGAAAACAGAAGCTTCCCTGAAGCTAAGTCACAACCGAGCAAGATCAGAGCAAGGAGAGTAGCTGGAAGCAGAGATTGGCCAGCAGAGGAAAGAACCTATTAGCAGCTGCTAGCGGGAAGCAATAAGTTAGCAGCCAGTCGTTGAGGGGCAGTGGGTAGCGTAAAGAGAAAAGGTTGTAGGGAGTTACCCCGTAGGGCGGGAGTCCAGAGGGCAGAGCCCTCTGTGTCGTTCAGGCAGGATGTCTCACGGAAAAACTTCGTTTTTCCTCTAAAACCCGTCGAAAGGGTTTAGAGGAAATCC
>JAAVYX010000133.1 GCA_022791355.1 Clostridiales bacterium
ATTTTGATGGATCATCTGATGCCGGAGATGGACGGGATACAATGTCTGCACGCGCTTCGCACCCAGCCGGGCGGCCTGTGCCAGGATACGCCTGTGATCGCGCTGACCGCCAATGCGGGCAGCGACAATCAGCTTCTCTATCGGAAGGAGGGCTTCGACGGCTATCTGGCCAAGCCGGTCAGCGGGGCGCTTCTGGAGGCGGCCGTACTGCGTATTTTGCCAAAGAATCTGGTGCAGCTCAGCGAGGAAGCCAATCAGTCCGAAATTGGCAAGGACGTGTTAATTTTTGAGCAGGAGCAAAAACGTCCGCTTATGATCACAACCGACAGCGTGTGCGACCTGCCGGATGCTCTTAAAAAGGAATTTGGTCTTTCGGTATGTCCTTACTATGTCTGTACGGATGAGGGCCGTTTTCTGGATGAGCTGGAGCTACGGGCGGATGAGCTGCTGTCCCATATGGCGGAAGGGAAAAACGGTATATCCCAGCCTCCTAACGTTGAGGATTATGAAAAGTTTTTTGCGGAGAAACTAACCGAGGCCCAGAATGTGATTCATATTACGATGGCCAGACATGTCAGTGAAGGCTATTATAACGCCTTGGAGGCGGCTAAGTCCTTCGAAAACGTCACGGTGATCGATTCCGGCCATCTTTCCAGCAGTATGGGTTTGGCGGTTTTGTACGCCGCCTCTATGGCCGAGCAGCATGCCACAAAAGCAGAGATTGTGAAGGTTGTGAAAAAGCTCAGGCGTTATATTTCTTCAGACTTTGTCATTGACAGTACCCATATGCTGCATCAAGCGGGACGGATCTCAAAAAGAATCAAGGTGCTTTGCGACGCGCTGCTGCTGCATCCGGTGATTGTGCTGCGAAAAAGCCGGATGGTAGTTGGTGGTGTGGAGATGGGCGATTTCGCACATGTGGCCAAAAGTTATGTTCGAAAAATATTCAGGGAAGCAAAAGGCATTGACCGGCGTATTCTGTTCATTACATATGCCGGAATGGATGAGGAAAAGCTGCAATATCTACAGGAGCTTGTGCGGCAGTATTGCGCTTTCGAAAGGGTTTATCTGCAAAAGGCGTCTTCCGCGATTGCCAGCAACTGCGGACCGGGTTCATTCGGCCTGCTGTTTATGAGAAAAAATGATGCGACTCTTTCTCTCTCCCAAGCGTCGAAAACCAACGGAACGGAGTAAGACTTTGCCGGAATTGACAGACGCGAGCACAGAAAAAGCAGCTGCTGCGCACAGAGTTATGGGAGGGGAGAAAAAGCCGGATGCGCATGAATCGACCGGAATAGCTTTGCGCAATGTACATAATGATGGGTATAGCGAGCTTGAGAAAGAGGCGGCAGATGCCGCCTCTTTCTTTTTTGGAAAAGAGAAAACCCCTGGTAAGAACCAGGGGTAAAGGTCTCGGCGCCGGTCGGTAAGGCATATGGTCCCTTTATAGCCGCAGCCGCTTGCCCGGTTCGCCGGACTTGCGCGCTGCGGGTTGCCTATAGCGTTTTTTTGTATGAGGAAGTCGTTACCGTAAAGGGATGGACCAGAGCTTCCTCTACCGCCTCCCGGACAGCCGGCAGATAGGCGGCCGGCAGCTCGGTTTGATCCGGGGTCCAGTCAAGCTGACCGGCCGGCCAGCCGGTCAGCCCGCGCAGCCAGGTCAGCCCGGCCGTATACCGGCCCAAATAATAGCTGAGATGATAGCCGTCCCGGGTCAGGGTGTCTCCCAGAAAACTGGTTCGCAGGTTCTGCACAGCGGATCCAGTAGGGACGACGTACTGAATATGAGGATTGCGCAGAACCGTATTCTGCACGGTGGAGGCAATGGCTCGATACATAGCGGACTGATCCCGGCCGTACCGGTCGAAATCCCCGTGGCCGCTGTCCTGCTGATAGGCCCAAGTCATATGCCAGCCTAGCCGGGCGGCTGGCCGTGCCGACCGGACGTATTCGCTCAAAAAGGACAGAAGGTCGGCGCCGCCGGCCGTGAAGCTGGCGGGGTCGCCGCTGCGCCCGCTGACCTGCTGGAGAGTGATAAAGTCCCAATCCTCATCCATGAGGCCTTGGGACACGCTGAAGGGGTTGCCGCCCTCGGCGGCAGATTCTCCCGAATGGGTCCAGACGCCGCCGGTTTGCCGGGAGATTTTTTGGTAATCATAAGCCTTAGCGTCGGCGCGGATATTGTCCGCATGACGCTGTAAGGAGCAGCCGCCGATGTAGAGGTTGGCCAAAACCACCTCCGTACCGCCGCAGCGGATGGCCAGATCGTACAGCCAGCGCAGCGCGTCCTCGCTGAAGCTGTTGCCAATGGCCAATATTTTCAGCGGCTTTTGCTGCGGCCAGCTGCCGATACCATTCTTCGTATTCTTCATATACCCGCCTTCTCTCGTCGGAATATCTGCATTATAGTATGATACGCGCCCAGCGGCAAGAGTTTGCTTTATATTTTTATAGATTGTCGAAGATAATCCAGCCGTTTTTGGCTGTCTGAGATAGATGTCTCGCGCCGGATTTCCTTTTACTTGCTTTCCTGCTCCTCAATGACTGCCTGTTTTTCTCTTGCTTCCCGTACAAAAAAGCTGTCACTTACCTCACAACTATCGGCGGATAAGTGAAAGATACCCGGCTAAAGCGCAGAGCAGAGGCGGCGGGAGGAGTTCATAGACCAAGTTATTCTTATATCCCGCCGGGCCGCCGAGAGGCCGCAAAGTTCCCGGCTAAAAATAAGAACCATTTTTGAGCTTCTTGAGTGATTAACAGACGCTACTTGCTGCATATATGGCGAAACGAGCGCGCCGCGAGGCTGCGGGGCGGCAACCCTCGCGAGCGTGTTTCTCCCCTTCTTTTGCCGCTAAACAAAAGAAGGGGTCGCGTTACTAGATTCGGTAAGGAAGAATCTATAAAAGGAAATCCGGCGCGAAATCTCTCTTCCCGCTAAACAAAGAAAATTTGCAAACCATCCCCCCAGTCAAACAATAAAGACAGAAAAAATCTAAAACGGACCTTCCTGCGTATGGACTGAAGCGGCCTCTGACAAGCTATAGATATCTATATGAACGTCCTTTGAATCTTCTGACGTCCCGGCGCTGGCGGCCGCGACGCTAAAGCGCCTCTGATTGCTTCCGCAAGGGACGCTTCTAGAGGTTTGGCCGAGGGCCAAACCGGGAACGCCAGATAGAGGTTTGGCCGAGGGCCAAACCGGGAACGCCAGATAGAGGTTTGGCCAAGGGCCAAACCGGGAACGCCAGTGCGAAGCTCTGGAGGGCCTGGCGAAAAGTTACGCAAAGCGTGTAAAAAGCGCCGGCATAGGCCTGCTAAAACCTTCAAAAGGCAAAGCCTAGTTGCTTTTTACAAAAATCTCGCGGCATACGCGAGACGGCCGCCGCATACTATGTATATACGGCGCTTGGCCCCTGCATGGACCATAAATGCTTCTTCAACCCATAAATCGGGAATTTCATCCAGAAAAGCGGGCGGTTCGTGGTGAAGTTGCACCGCCTTATTGTTTGTTTTTCACAAAAGAAATGATAGAATTATTACGTTCTATTTCTAGGAAATTACCAAAAATCTATTGCATAAAAATGGACGGTTTGGTAAAATTGTAATAAAGAAAATTAAGGAAGGGAGATGCCCCCTTTGTATACTTCAACCGAGGGTCTGCCTAAAGTCCTCTTTCATGAGGGGAAGAATTATCGGTCCTATGATTATATGGGCGCGCATTTCTGTAAAAGGGAAGGGATGGACGGTGTCGTCTTCCGGGTCTGGGCGCCCAACGCCCAGCGGGTTTCGGTTGTGGGAGACTTTAACGAGTGGAACACCGCCGCCGATCCCATGACGAGAATTACCGACGGCGGCGTCTGGGAGGGCTTTGTGCCTGGCCTGGCCGTCTATAATCTGTACAAATACTGCGTGACCACCCCGGACGGGGAGGAACGGATGAAAAGCGATCCCTTTGCTTTTCATACCGAGACCCCGCCGGGCAACGCCTCTAAAATATACGAGCTGGGCGGCTACGAATGGCAGGACGGGGCCTGGCAGGCCGAAAAGCAAAACCGGCCTATTTACGACGCGCCGGTGAATATTTACGAGGTGCATGCCGGGTCCTGGCGGCAGTATGCGGACGGCAGCCGGTTCGACTATGTGAAGCTGGCGGAAGAGCTGGCGGACTACGTCAAGGAGATGGGGTATACCCACGTGGAGCTGATGCCTATTACCGAGTACCCTTATGACGGATCCTGGGGATATCAGGTTTCAGGCTATTTCGCCCCCACCTCCCGGTACGGTACGCCCCACGACTTTATGAAGTTTGTGGATATCATGCACCAGCAGGGCGTCGGCGTGATTCTGGACTGGGTGCCCGCTCACTTCCCCAAGGACGGCTACGGCCTCTATCATTTTGACGGCGGACCCTGCTACGAGTACGCCGACCCCCGCAAGGGCGAGCACAAGGAATGGGGCACCGTGGTCTTTGACTACGGCCGGGCCGAGGTCATCAGCTTTTTGGCCTCCAGCGCTCTGTTTTGGTTGGAGTATTACCATGTGGACGGCCTGCGGGTAGACGCCGTGGCCTCCATGCTGTATCTGGACTACAACCGCCGGGACGGGGAATGGCTTCCCAATATCTACGGCGGCAAGGAAAACCTGGAGGCCATCGATTTTCTCCGGCAGGTCAACGAGGCGGTGTTTAAGGAGTTCCCCGCGGCCCTGATGATCGCCGAGGAGTCCACCGCCTGGCCTATGGTGTCCAAGCCCACCTACATGGGCGGGCTTGGCTTCAACTTCAAATGGAATATGGGCTGGATGAACGACATGATGCGGTATATGTCCTTAGACCCCATCCACCGCAAGTTCAATCACGACTCCCTGACCTTGTCCTTCTTCTACGCCGTCAGCGAAAACTATATCCGGCCCATCTCCCACGACGAGGTGGTGCATGGCAAATGCTCCTTAATCAATAAGATGCCGGGGGACTACGAGCAGAAGTTTGCGGGACTGCGGGCCTTCTTCGCCTACATGATGGCCCATCCCGGCAAAAAGCTCATGTTTATGGGGCAGGAGTTCGCCCAGTTTATCGAGTGGAACTACGAGCAGGAGCTGGATTGGCTGCTGCTTAGCTTCGACCGGCACCGGCAGATGCAGGACATGGTGAAAAGACTTAACCGCTTTTATCTGGATACTCCCGCCTTCTGGGAGGTGGATTACTCTTGGGAAGGCTTTTCCTGGATTGCCAACGACGACAATGAGCAGAGCGTCATCGCCTTCCGGCGTATGGATCAGAAGGGCAATGAGATTGTGGCGGTCTGCAACTTTGTACCGGTGGAGCGGGAGAGTTACCGGATCGGTTCGCCCATTGCAGGCAGCTACGAGGTGGTTTTCAATACCGACGATACGGCCTTCGGCGGTCAAGGGCGGGGAGATAAGGGAAAAATCTCCACCGAGGACGAACCCATGCACGGCTTTGAGCAGTCTATCGTTCTGCACCTGCCGCCCCTGTCAGTGCTCTATTTAAAGGGCACTGCCAAAAAGACGCCGCCTAAAGCGGTTGGTTCCGGCGGCAAGCCGGCGGCGCGGGGACGAAAAAAGGCCGCGGCTCCGGCGGTCAAGGAGCTGCCGGCCGGCGGACAGCCCGCTCCCAGAAAGCGGGGCCGGCCGCCCAAGAATCCCAAGTAAGCTTTTGGCAGTCCGCGTACGGCGAACGGAATCCGCTTAAGGCGCGGGAAGCAGTCCGGCGGCGTTATGCGCCGGCCGGGCCGGTACGGGCGAGGACTGTCCGTAAAGAACAGCGGAAGGACAAGGGCGCGGGAAAGGCCATGTGCAAAAATGCGGAGCGGCTTTCGCCGCCCTGCGAAACATACAGTGAATCGGCCGGTTTTCGGCTGTATCCAGCATATATCAAACCGGCAAAAGGGACGGCGGCGCCGTCGCCGGGCCGCTGGGAAGCGGCTGCCGGATCAGGTAAGGAGAGTGTTTCCATGCGGAAAATAGAATGTGTGGCCATGCTGCTGGCCGGCGGTCAGGGCAGCCGGCTGGGCGTTTTGACCCAAAAAATGGCCAAACCCGCCGTACCCTACGGCGGCAAATACCGTATCATCGATTTTCCACTATCCAACTGCATCAATTCGGGCATCAATACGGTTGGGGTCCTGACCCAGTATCAGCCCCTGGAGCTCAACGACTATGTGGGCTCGGGCAAGCCCTGGGATTTGGACCGTATGAACGGCGGCGTGCATATCCTGCCGCCCTATCAAAAGAGCAAGGGCGGAGACTGGTATAAGGGCACGGCCAACGCTATCTATCAGAACATCCCCTTCATCGAGCGATACAATCCCGAATACGTGCTGGTGCTTTCGGGCGATCACATTTACAAGATGGATTACGCCAAGATGATCGCCCGGCATAAAAAGACAGGAGCCGACTGTACCATCGCCGTACTGGAGGTGCCTATGGAGGAGGCCTCCCGCTTCGGCATCATGAACTGTCGGGAGGACGGCAGCATTTATGAATTTGAAGAAAAGCCCAAGAATCCCAAGAGCAATCTGGCATCCATGGGCATATACGTATTCAGCTGGAAAAAACTGAAGTATTACCTGGAGCAGGATGAGCAGACCAAGGGATCGGCCAACGACTTCGGCAAGAACATCATTCCCAATATGCTACGGGATAAGCAGAAAATGGTGGTGTACCATTTCGCGGATTACTGGAAGGACGTGGGCACCATCGACTCTCTTTGGGAGGCCAATCTGGACCTGCTCAATCCTAAGGTCAAGCTGGATCTTTCGGAGGACAGATGGCGCATCTTTTCCCGTTCGCCCGCGGCGCCGCCCCAGTATATCGCCGACACGGCCCATGTGCAGAATTCCCTGATTACCGAGGGCTGTTCGGTCTACGGCGAGGTGGACTTCTCGGTGCTCTTCGACAATGTGATTATAGAGGAAGGGGCCGAGGTGAAGGACTCTGTGGTTATGCCCGGCGCCCGGATTTGCAGCGGCGCGTCGGTTCAGTACGCCATCATAGGCGAGGGCGCGGTCATCGAGTCGGGCGCCAAGGTAGGGGAACGTCCGGAAAAAACCTCCGATCTGTCCCAATGGGGCGTGGCGGTGGTAGGCCCCAGGCTTACTGTAGGCGAAAAGGCCGTAGTGGAGCCCAAGGCCATGCTGGAAAAAAATCTTGCGGGAGGTGAGAGAGCATGCTGAGCAACCAGGCTATGGGTATCATTTTTTCCAATTCACACGACGATTTGATCCGGGAGCTGACCGAGATTCGATCCATGGGCTCCATTCCCTATGGCGGCCGTTACCGTTTGGTGGACTTTTCCCTGTCCAATCTGGTAAACGCCGGCATTTCCAAGGTGGGCATCATCACAAAGGCCAATTATCAGTCCCTTATGGATCATCTGGGCAGCGGCAAGCCCTGGGATCTGGACCGGAAAAAGGGCGGGCTGTACATTCTGCCGCCCTACGGCAACGTGGACACGGGAGTTTATACCGGCCATGTGGACGCGTTGGCCGGTGTGCTGGGATTTTTGGAGCGTTCGGTGGAAAAATATGCGGTGCTCTGCGACTCGGACGTCGTCTCCAACATCGACCTGGTTCCCATGATGGAGGCCCACCTCGAAAAGCAGGCTGACGTATCCATCGCCTATAAGCGCGGCCGTCTACCCAAAAATCACCGGGACATCATGTCCTTCTCTTTCCACGACAGCGGCCGGGTGCGGGATATCGAGCTTTCGCAAAACATGGAGGGGGAATGCGACTTTTCCCTGGATATCATGATTATCGAGCGGGAGCTGCTCATCCGTCTGGTCAAGGAGGCCACGGCGCGCAGCCTGACCAGCCTGGGCCGGGATATTTTCCAGCACCGGGTAGACGATCTGCGGATTTTTGGCTGGGAGGTAACTAGCTACGTGGCGGTTATGGACTGTATCGGCGCTTATGTAAAGTCCAATATGGACCTGCTGCAGGCCGATGTCCGGACCCAGCTCTTTGCAAGAGAGCGGCCGGTCTATACCAAGACTCGGGACGATATGCCCACCAAGTACGGACTGGGCTCATCAGTGAAAAATTCCGTTATCGCCGACGGCTGCTGCATTGAGGGCCGGGTGGAAAACTGTATTCTTTTCCGGGGCGTCAAGGTGCATAAGGGGGCGGCGTTGCGCAACTGTATTATTATGCAGGACAGCACAATCGGCGAGAACGCCCGTCTTTCCTACGTGACCACTGATAAGCAGGTTCTTGTAACCAGCGGCCGGGTGCTCACCGGAGCGGAGTCTTACCCTATCTTCATTCGTAAACAGACCTCGGTGTGATCTGCGCAAAGCATATATATTGCGCGGGTCTTAATGCGCCGAAATAATTGATAAGTTTTTTATTAGGTCGCGAGAGAATTCGCGACCAGTGCGCTTTTCTTTTTTAGCCTAGGAAGATTTCGCGCCGGGTAACTTTTTTAATAGTCTAAGCCCGATGACGAGGCGCGGCATGCTTTTCTCTATGCGAAGAAAAGACCTGCTTTCGGAAAGCTTATAGAATTCTCTGCGGCCCATCTAAGCGAATGGCCTTTGGCCATTCGCTGCTTCCCGCAAGGGACGCCCCTCAAAGAGGAGCGCAAGAGGGCCTCGCAAAAATTTTGCTTTGCAAGACAAAACATACGTTTTGCGTATGAATTTCCTATAACCCCCTTTAGACTGGTTCAAGAGGAACCCTGAAAGTTTACTTGGAAACTCTCTCCCTAAACGACATAGAGGGCTCTCGCCCCACAGGGTGTTAAACAAAGGACAGGGAAATCCGGCGCAAAGCCTCGCGCTCACCAAATAAATTGACAGAAAAAATCCGCCTCTAACGCATGCTGAACGAACAAAAGAAAATTCTGTTTCTGCGCCCGGCCGCCAAAGCCGGCCAGTTTTTAGACCCAAAAGGAAAGAGGTCATGAAAATGAAAATTTTATTTGCCGCCAGCGAGGCCTATCCCTTCGCCATGTCGGGCGGTCTGGCCGACGTGGCCGGCGCCTTACCCAAGGCTTTGCGGAACCGGTCGGTGGACTGCCGGGTGATCTTGCCCCTGTATGAAACGGTGTCGGAAGAACTGCGCCGGGATATGAACTTTATCACCAGCATTACCGTGCCGGTCGCCTGGCGGCGGCAGTACTGCGGCATTTACGAGGCCCGGCGGGGCGGCGTGGTTTACTACCTGCTGGACAATCAGTATTATTTCAAGAGGCATGGTCTTTACGGGCACTATGACGACGCCGAGCGTTTCGCGTTTTTTTCCCGGGCCGTACTGGAAATCCTGCCCCATATCGATTTTAAGCCCGACATCATTCACTGCAACGACTGGCAGACGGCCCTGCTCCCCGTCTATTATAAGCTTTTTTACGCCGGGGTGCCTGGGTATGGCAATCTGAAAACGGTTTTTACCATTCATAATATCCAATATCAGGGTAAGTACGGCCGCGAGCTGCTCAGCGACGTGCTGGGCATCCCGCCCGGGCAGGGATATCTGGTGGAATACGACGACTGCGTAAACATGATGAAGGGAGCCGTGGAATGCGCCGACAAGGTGACCACCGTCAGCCCCACCTATTCCTATGAAATTTTGGATCCTTGGTTTTCCCACGGGCTGGACGGTATTTTAAACCAGCGGCGATGGAAGCTGTCCGGCATCGTAAACGGTATCGACACCGAAGTCTACGATCCGTCCCGCGACCCGCTGATTTACGCCCCCTTCAGCAGTACGGATCTGTCCGGCAAGGCGGTGAACAAGCAGAAGCTCCAGGAGCGTATGGGTCTGCCCCAGCGGCCGGAGGTTCCCGTTATCGCCATGGTGACCAGACTGGTTTCCCATAAGGGTGTGGATTTGGTAAAGTATGTTTTTGAACAGCTGGTTTCGGCCGACCTGCAGGTAGCGCTGTTGGGATCGGGCGATCATGAGTACGAGGCTTTTTTCCAGGAGATGGCCCGCCGGTATCCCGATAAGGTTGCTATTCAGGTGGGCTTTATCCCCGAACTGGCCCACAAGATTTACGCCGGGTCGGATATCTTCCTGATGCCCTCCAAGAGCGAGCCCTGCGGTCTGTCCCAGATGGTCGCCCTGCGGTACGGCTCTATCCCCATCGTGCGGGAGACCGGCGGCCTGTGCGATACGATTCAGGACAGCGGGGACGGCGAGGGCAACGGCTTTACCTTCAAGTCCTACAATGCCAACGATATGGCCAACGCTGTCTGGCGGGCCTTTGCGGGTTACGGCGACAAAGACGGCTGGGGTATTCTGGTGCGGCGGGCCATGCGGTGCGACAATAGCTGGAACCGTTCGGCCAACGCTTATATGGAACTGTATCATCAGGTTTTGGGACAGTAAGCCAGGCGCTTTCGGTCTGCGCCTATCGGCGTAGGACAGCTGCGCTTTGCGTATCCTTTCCGGCGGTCCTCCCGCGCGCTTATTCGGCCTTATCCCGGTTTGGCCTTCGGTCAAACCTTTAAGAAACAGCCTATATGAGACGGTGATGAGAACCGCTATTGGATATTTTTCTGCGTATCATCGATGCGTAGAAGCGAAATAGATACAAAACGCCCGACGGTCAAAAACCGTCGGGCGTTTTGTAGCTGTATAAGCAGGGCGGACCGGTTAGAGCAGAGAGGCCAGCTTTTCCCGTGCCTTTTCCAGGTCGGGGTCGCATAAAACGGGCAGAATGTTATGGAGCTGCCGGGGCGGCAGATCCCACCATTTGACCTTTAAAAGCAGATCGATCAATGCATCGTCAAATCGCTTTTTAATAAAACGGGCCGGGTTTCCGCCCACAAGACTATAGGGCTCCACATCCTTTGTCACCACAGAGTAGGCGGCCAGGATGGCGCCGTCTCCGATTTTCACCCCCGGCATAATCACGCATTCGCGGCCGATCCAAACGTCGTTGCCCACCACGGTGTCTCCCTTGAAGGGGAGCTGGGTCATATGCGCGGGCAGCTTTTTTTCCCAAGCGCCGCCCATAACCGCGAAAGGATAGGTGGAAACGCTGTTGATGCGATGGTTGGCCGGACCCATGATGAACTTGGTTCCGCAGGCGATAGAACAGAATTTGCCAATAATCAGTTTATCGCCAAAGACCGGCCAATTGAAAAGGACATTGTTTTTTTCAAAGCCTGTCGGGTCTACAGGATCGTCGTAATAGGTATAGTCGCCGATGTGGATGTTGGGGGCGCAGACAACGTTTTTAATAAAGCAGGACGTCTGGTAGGAGTTGGCAAAGATAGCGTTGGGATCTGGAATATTGCGCATAAGCAATTCCTCCTGTCTAAAACTGGAATCATCCTTAAAAAGGATTGGTTGGGACTGTAGGAATCGTTTGTATTGGTATCGTCGGCTGTGGAGCCGCCGGCGGAAAAGAACGGGCGTATATTTTTAAGTAGAAAATGCGGAAATTATGCCCAAAGGTAAAGAAATAGAAGTTTGCATTTTCGATTTGGATGCATAAATCGCCTTTTCCGAGCCGTGCGGACGCCCCCTTGTCGTTTACGGATACCCTTTAGACCTATCCGCACAAGCGGCTGTCAGGCGCAGTCCCTGTAAAGGGCTTTGGCGGCTCCCCAAGGGCCCCTTCAAAATACGAACTGAACGAGAAACATATAAAGCAGGGTTCCGCCGCAAACGGACAACAGGGCCTTGCCCTTCCACATCTGCAAAACGGCTACTACGGCTGCGCAGAGCAACTCTGGCAGACCGTGGGAGCCGGCGAAAAGATCCACGTTTCGCAGACAGTAGACCACCAGCATGGCGATGATAGCGGGGGGCAGCGCCTGCCCTAGGTAAACCACCGTTTTGGGAGGCCGTCCGCCCCGTCCAAAGACCAGGAAGGGAATCAAGCGGGTCAGAAAGGTAACGCCGGCCATGACGAGAATGGAGGCGGCGGCAAAGGCGGGAGACGCGGTCATGCCGCCGCCTCCTCTCTGTCGGGGTCCAGCCGCCGGCGAAGGGCCAGCAGCAGGCAGCATATGGCAATAAGGGCGGGGACGAGCAGCTTGTCGGCTCCAAAGACGGCAAGGGAGAGCAGGGTGCAGCCGCAGCCGATGAGGGCGGGCAACCGTCCCGTGCCTTTTTTCCGTCCTCTGACCTTCCACTGGTCGACGGCGATGGTTACGAAAAGGGCGGTCATGGCAAAGTCAATACCGGCGGTGTTGAAGGAGAAAAGAGAGCCCAAGGCCGCGCCCAGAAAGGATCCCAGCACCCAATAGCACTGGTTGAGCAGGGCGATGACCAAGTAGAAGACGTGGGGGTCCTTACCGATGGGCGGGCGCACGCCGGTGAGCAGGGCGTAGGTTTCGTCGGTGAGGGAAAAGATCAGATAGGGCTTTTTGCAGCCCGCGCCCTTCAGTTTATCCAGAAGGGAAAGCCCATAAAAGAAATGACGGAAGTTGAGCAGAAAGGTCATAAGGGCGACCTGCGGCAGGGCGGCGGCCTGGGCCAGCAGGGTGCATTCCAGAAACTGGCTCGAGCCGGCGTAAACGGTGAGGCTCATAAAAACCGCCCATAAGGGCCCATATCCCGTGGCCTGAAGCAGGATGCCAAAGGCGATCCCGACGGACAGGTAACCCATCAGCACGGGGATTGTGGCCATAAAGGCGGCGGCAAATAAGGTGCGGCGCAAAAGTTACACATCCTTGTCCTGTCAGTTACACATATGTTGTATCTATTATAGACTACTGCGTGCTAAAAAACAACGATAATGTATGCGGTGTAATAGGGTTATGAAGGGCAAAACGGTTTGCGGCCTTCGACCTTATGAACCCCTAAAGAGACGATGGGTTTTACAGCGGATCAAGACGGGCTGTCCTTCCCGGTCTTGACGGGTAAAAACCGGCGGAGCGAGCGGCTGCGTGCAGCCTGTCCGAAAGAGCGGTCAGAGCGGCCTTTCTATCCGCCCAAGGGACGCCGTCCGTTGGTTTTAAAGGCGAAGCGGCGGCGCCACAACACGCTGGAAGCGTTCGAGGTTCAACGCCTGGAGCGCCGCATTCTGTCATCGCATTCTATCGCTGCAGGCTATACCGCCTGTAAACGGCGCGGTACCTATGCGCACGCCGGTCCTTTTAGCTTAGCCGCTGACAAGGCGATTCCGGTGGGGCCGCACCATGCGCTATGCTTTTATCCGCCTATCCTGGGCGGTACTCATACGAAAACGAACAAAACAACGGGGCCTGCGGATTGCCGCAAGCCCCGAATAGCAGAATAAGATTATTTTGCGCGAATGGTAGGCAAGTTAAGAGACGCTGCGCCGGCCGGTCCGGAGATACAGAATCATGAAGCCTGCGCCAAGGGCCGGCAGGGCAAGGCTTGCAGCCAGGGTGATCAGCAGCTTGCGCAGGCCGTCCGTTTGGGAGGCCGGCGCGCTGTCCTGCGCGGGTTGGTTTTGACCGGGAAGACGGTTTTGACTGGCCGCGTCTAACTGGCCGGCGCTGGCTCCAGACTGCCGGCCGTCCGACCGCGCGGAAGGGGATTGCGCGGCTTCCGCGTCGCCCTCCTTGGGCAGGGCGGGAAGACTGCCGCCGCCGTCTTGCTCCTCGGTCTTCTTTGCGCCGGGAAGGGCGGGGGAACCGGCCTGCGGATCGGTCGTACCGCCGTCCTCGCCGCCTTGGCCGTCCCCTTGGACAAAGCCGCCGCGCCTGTCCATGCCGTCCATACCGCCGCCCTGGGTTCCCATGTGGGAAAGATCGATGGAGGAAGCGTCGACCAGAGCGGCCGAATCGGCCGACTGGCCGTCGCTGGTAGAGGGGATGGAGCCGTCCAGCTGACCCTGTACGCTCTGGGCCCGCAGCTTTCCGAAGGCCAGCAGGGTATCTCGGGCGGTTTCGTATGCCGTATAGCTGTAAAAGGCGGTGGGGTCCCCCTCCACCAGTCCGCCGATCAGACCGTCTATGGTCTCTACCGTACTGACGAAGAGGCCGCTGTCAAAATATCCTGTGACGATCTCCTGCAGGTACTGGTGATAGAGGTCCTTGTAGGCCTCCACCTCCAGCAGTTTGCCAAGCAGGGGCCGGTCGTCCAGCGTCGTGCCGCTGACCGGCGTATCGATGGGGAAGTTGACGGCCGACGACGCGCTGCCGCCCTGGAAACCGGCGAAGGCCAGGTTGAAGTCCCAAGGGAGAATGGAGAGGCGGCCGTCCTTCTCGTAGAGGTAATAGTTGTGCTTGAGGCTGCCCACGTAGCTGTCCAGATTGACCAGCAGGGTGTTGACGGCGAAGTACCGCAGCGCCTCGTCTACGTCGACACAGGCTTCCAGCTCCTCGCCCGCGCTTAACTTTTGCAGGGCGGTAACGACCCGCTGATAATCGCTTTGGTCAGGGTCGAAGACGGCGCCGTCGAAAATATCGCTGTAGCTTTCGGGATCGTCGTCGGTGTAGACAAGATCGCTGCCGCCGCCTGAACCAAACCCATCGGGCATACCGCCGCCAGGCATGCCGCCGTCCAAGCCGCCCTGCCCGCCGCCGAAGGCCGGAGCTTCCGGCAGGTCCGGCGCACCGCCGTCCGACCGAGCGCCCGGCGTCCCGCCGAAGGGGGACGGCATACCGCTCTGCGGATTTCCTTGGCCGTTGTCCGAGGCGTTATCCGGAGCCGTATCGGGCTGGCCGTCCGGCAGGGGTATATCGCCTCCCAGATTTCCCGTACCGTCCCAGCCGCCGAAGGGACCGCCGCCCATACCGCCCGGCGGCTGCATACGGCCGCCGTTTCCGCTGGGAGCGTTGCCCTGGCTCGTATTGTCCTGTGCCGCGCCGTCCTGGCCGAAGGGAGCGTCCCCGAAGCCGGGCGGCGTACTGCCGCTGGGGGTATCGGCCTGCCCGCCGGCAGCGCCGGGCAGATCGGCCGATGCGGTTTCGCCGGCCTGCCTCTGGTTGTCGGTCTCCCCATTGCCAAACCTCTGTCCGCCCATCTGGTTTCGCTGGCTTTCGGGCTTATAGAGCTGACCGTAATCGGTCCCGAAATTGCGGGCGGCGTAGGATTCCTCCACAGCCTCGACGGCCAGATAGAGCCCGAAGGTCTCCCCGTTGACCGACAGGTCGGCAAAGCTGCACAGGGAGGCGGGTACGTCCATAAATTCCATGAGCTGGTAGGAGAGGTATTCCTTCATGTAGGTTGCGTCGGACTGGATGTTGTTGACCACAAATTTGTCCAGCCCGAAGCAGGTCTGGCCGGAGATATAATGGTCGAATTCCAGCTTGAAGCTGTACCGGTCGGAATCGCTGTTGGCCACGCTGGTCAAGCTGGTGTTGCCCTTTGGCCGCACGCCTACCGAGGTGAAGCGCACGCCGTTTACGACCACGTCGCAGCGGATGTATTCCTCGGCCAGGGCGTTGTCCAGCATAGCCTGCCATTCGGTTTGGTCGGCTAAGATATCGATGGTTACAAGGTCGCTGCCGAAGAGCTTTTCCGCGTAATCGGGCCGGGCGGAGGCCGCCTGGATGCCGGTAAGGGAGGGCAGATAGGTAAAACAGAGGGTGAAGCAGAGGGCGGCCGCCAGCGCGACGGCCAGGATGACGTTATATTTCTTACCGCTTATCATGACCTCACTTCCTTACGATAGATATTCCCCGTTGTAGCTGACCAGAACGGCGCTGCGTACGCCGGGAAGATCGGCCAACTGATTGACAAACTGGGTGGCGCCCTCCCGCAGCCGCAGGTCGTAGGTGACCTCCACCCCGTCGGGCGAGACGGTTTTGGACTTGACAGCGAAGCGGCGGACCTGCTGGCCGATTGTACCGCCGGCCAGCCGTTCGGCCTGGTCGTCGACACAGTTTACCACCAAAACGTAGGGCGCGTCATGGCTTTTGCGGTTGGTGAAAAGGAAGAGGATCAGGCCGATAAAGACCGAGCCGAAGACGGCCAGGGGAATAAAGCCGGCTCCCAGCACAATGCCGGCGGCGATGGCCCAGAATATAAAAACGATGTCCATAGGCTCCTTAACGGCGGTACGGAAGCGGACGATGGACAAAGCGCCCACCATGCCCAGGGAGAGCACCACGTTGGAGGTGACGGCTAAGAGAATCAGTGTGGTGACCATGGTCATGGCCAAAAGAGATAGGCCGAAGGAGCCGGAATACATGACGCCGCGGTAGGTCTTTTTATAGACGAAAAAGATGAAAAGGCCGAGGATAAAGGCCAGGGCCAGACCGATGGCCATGTCCAGCAGGGAGAAGGAGCTGGTCTTTTCCAGAAAGCTGGATTTAAATATGTCGTTGAAGGAGACGGCAAGGGTTTGAATTGTCATGATTTTATACCTCCTGAAATGGATTGATTTGTTTTGGAGTTTCGTTTGGGAGAGGTTTCGCGCTAGGGTTCCTTTTGCCATTATTTCAAAACTTGATCTGGTCGTCTTCCAAGCCGGAAAATTGTATTGGGCTTGGGGCGGGATTTTCATCTGGCGGCCGTGTCGGTCTTGGCGGGCCTCAGCTGGCCGCTCAACCGAGCGGCTGCGTCCTCCGGCTTGTCCTATAATCCTCCTCCAAGCGTAATTTATAATCCCCAACTTGATAGACTGCCAGCAGCGATAGAACATACGAACAGATAATAGAAATCATAAAAGGAAATCTGGCGCGACGCTCTCCGCGCGGCCAATACATAGGACAACAGCTTACCTGCTATTCTCCCCGCTTCCCAAAAAGAAAGAACTATAAAAAGCTCCGGCAGATATCGTATTTGGAAAATGCCGCGGCCTGTCGGTTGGGGACCTGCGCCAAGTCCCGGATGAGGGTGGGGAGAAAGGCGTCGTATTTTACCTCTAGAAGTATGGGCAAGCTGCCGGGCTCGGCCGGCAGGGGAAGCGAGCTCCGGAAGAGTTCGGTGGAGGCAAGGCCGGTGCGCAGGTCGCTGTCCAGAGTGATGCGAACGTTACCGGCGGGATAGACGAAAGCCTCCCGGCGATAGTCCACCAATGTTCTAGGACGAAGCTGCTGGGTACGCATCTTCAGCCGCAGCTCGACGAGAAGGGGATGGCCGGTCATCCAGCTCGTATCCCCCTGCAATAAGGCCCGGCATTGGACCTCGGTAAGCCGCGCCGACTGCTTGAAGCAAACGCCTTGCCGTTTACTCTTTTTTTCCAGGGAAATAAAGGAAGGGTCGCCGTTATACAGCCGGATACGGAATTTTTCCCGGTTGTCCAGCCCGTTTCGCTTTTCCAGCAGGGCTTTGTTGTCCAGATTATCGAAATAGAGGCTGCGGACCCGGTAGCTGCCGTCGGGGCCGGCGTGGGGGTCGGCGTGGGCCACCGTCCCCATACGCCGGCGGATGGCCGCCGCGTCGGCCGGACTAATAGCGTGCTTCAGCTCATGCCGGCCCCGGCGTTCCGTATGGACAGACTCAGCGGAACGGAGATTCCGTAAGAGATTTGCAGACATTGTATACACCGCCTTTTCGCTTTCTGCCCACAGTGTAAACGGTTTGTGTGAAGGCTGTCTGAACAGGGGCTGAAGCTTTGACGAAGGCGAGGAGAAGCTTTGTCGAATAAAAAGTTTTGAGGAGACAGGCACGGCGGCGGGGTCAAAGGCATAAGATAGACCATGCGGCTGATTTTCAGTGGGAAGACGGCCTCGCTATTTGTCAAAAAAAAGACCATTTTAGGAGGTATGCGCTGTGCTAGCTTGGTTGTTCGGTCAGGTTTTTTCTCATCTGCTTTATCTGGCGCTGCATGTGACCAACACGGGGTCCTTTCCTCAGCCCCTGTCAGCCGAGGAGGAGAAACGGCTGGTCCTGCAGATGGAGCAGGGAGACGAAGCGGCCCGGGGCAAGCTCATTGAACATAATTTGCGTCTGGTGGCCCATATTGTCAAAAAGTATTACAGCGGTCCGGTGGAGTTGGACGACCTGATTTCTATCGGCACCATCGGCCTGATCAAGGCCGTATCTACCTTTAACAGCGGGAAAGGGATTCGCTTAGCCACCTATGCGGCTAGATGTATTGAAAACGAAATCCTCATGCATTTCCGAAATGTGAAAAAGAGTGCGCAGGACGTGTTTATCAGCGATCCCATTGACACCGACAAGGAGGGCAACGCCCTGACCTTACAGGATGTGATCGCCGACGAGGGCTCTATTGTGGATGATATAGATCTCAAGATCAAGTCCGAACAGGTGCGGAAATTTATGAAGGAAAGCCTGGACGAACGGGAACGAACCATCATCGAGCTGCGGTACGGCCTCAACGGCCGGGATGAGCTGACTCAACGAGAGGTGGCGAAGAAGCTGGGGATTTCCCGCTCTTACGTTTCTCGCATAGAGAAAAAGGCTTTGGAATTGCTGCGGGGACGGTTTGAGAACACCGGCGGCAAGAGCTCGGCCAGACGTACCGGATGATCCGCAGCGGGGCTGAACAACTAAAAAACCGGCGAGCACCGTGGTGCGCACCGGTTTTTGTATTCTTTTACCTTTTAGCCTTTAAAGCTCCAAATCGGTATGCAGGGTGGCTGTTTTCTGAATCAGGCGGTTTTCGTCCACCCACCGGCCTTTGTAGTAGGAGCAGGGAGGGAATAGATCTCCATACTTTTCCAGCTGTTCCTGGAACAGCTTTCGGAATCGGTCGATGATTTGTATGTACACAGGCTCGTTTATCAGGTTGTGCAGCTGGTAGGGGTCCTTGACATGGTCGAACAGCAGCTCCTGCTTATCCGATTGGAAGACGGCGTAGGTGAACCGCTTATCCCGGATAGCCCGCCATTCGCAGCCGTCCTGAAAGTCGGCGGTTGCGCCGGTGCACATCATCCAGGCGAAGGCCGGCTCCGGTCCCTCCTTACCCTGGACCCGGGCGGCGATGGACGCGCCCTCTACCTCAGCCGGGATGGGCAGGCCCATCATATCCAGCAGGGTGGGCATGATATCCACCGTATTGAGACAGGCGTCGCAGGTCGTACCGGCCTGGGTATGGCCCGGCCAGCGGATGAGGAAGGGGACCCGGACGGCCTCCTCGTAAAAAATATTTTTTGCCCGCCGGCCGTGAGCGCCGAAGAGCTCGCCGTGGTCGGAGGTGAAAACCAGGATGGTGTTTTCCTCCAGCCCCAGCTCCCGGACGGCGGCCCGGATGCGGCCCACATTGTCGTCGAGATTGGCGGTCATGGCGTAGTAGACCCGCATCCAGTCGCAGAGCTGGGTCCGCTCGTCATCCGACAGACGGGCCCACATATCGGCGTGGGGATCGTTGTCGGGCAGATAGTTTTGGGGGAGCTGGAACTCCACGTCCTGAAAGAGCTCCAGGTAGGCCGCCGGCACATTGTCGGGGGTCCAGGGATCGTGGGGGGTTCCAATAGAGAGGAAGAGGGCGAAGGGCTTATCCCCGGCCGACAGGCGTTTCAACTGGTCGATGGCCATGTCGGTCTGCCCGTCGGGCTCGTAACCCTCCGTATAGATTTTCTGGGGGGAATCGAGATGATAATAGGCGTGATCCCCGTAGTATTCGTGGTGGAAGTTGTAGGCGGCGAAGAAGCCGTCGAAGCCCAAACGGTCGGGGCCGGCGGGAATGTAGGAATTTTTGGGGTCGAAATGGTTGCCCCACTCGTTGGCGTACATATGCCACTTGCCGATGTAGGCCGATTCGTACCCCGCGTCGCTTAAGACGTGGGCGAAGCAGCGGTGGTCGGGATTCATACGGATTTCATTGATGACCATGCCGGTGGAGGTGGTATATTTGCCGGTGAAAAGGGAGGCGCGATAGGGGGCGCAGACCGGATGGCCGGACACGGCGTTGCACATATCCACGCTTTCGGCGGCCAGTGCGTCAATGTTGGGGGTCTTGGCCCGAGGATCGCCGGCATAGCCGCAGGAAGAGTAACGCAGCTGGTCGGCAAAGACATAGATCAGGTTGGGCTGCTTGGGCATGTGAGATTCCTCCTTGTATGGTTTATCATCCTTTTAAGCCGCGGGACTGCCGGTTCATATCCTCGATAACGATATCGAAAATCTCACCTACCGAGGCGCAGTATTCCAATACCCGCCAGGGCTCGTTGGTATGAAAGTGGATTTTTATCAGCGAGTCGTCGCCCACTGCAAGCAGGCAGTCGCCTTGAAAATGGGTCTGAAAATAGACGCTGATTTTGTCCTCGTCCAGGCCGTCGCCCTCGATGAGCAGCTGGACGTCGTAACGAAATTCGGTCATAGCCTTCATCCTTTCTCTTCCGTTATACGGCGGATTTTAGAGTGTGTATATTTTGCCCGGAAAAGGTGAGAAACGCGTCAAAATCCTCAACATGTAGATTTGCTCGGGGCGTTTAAGCGAAAATCCAGATCATTTGTTTGGTTTTAAAGCACATTTTAGGACTTCGGTCAGCCGGGCGACGGTCTCCCGCATGTCCGGGCGGCCGGCGAGATTTTGCAGTTCAAAGGGGTCTTTTTCCAGGTCGAAGAGCATCCGGGGCGCAAAGCTTTCATAATCCGCCGTCAGCTTATACCGCCCGCTGCGGATCATCCGCCAGCTGGGAACGGCCTGATTCCGGGAGCGGTGCTCGGCAACGGCATAGTCCCGGGGAAAGGGGAAGCCGTCCCACAGGTGGGCGTAAAGGCTGCGGCCGTCCAGGGGGAAGGCGGGGCGGACGCCGGCCGCCTGCAAAAGGGTGGGAAAGAAATCCACGGTGGAGACCGGGGCGGCGGAGCGCTGGTTCCGGCGGCCGCCCGGCAGCCGGGCGACGAGCGGTACGCCGCAGGATTTTTCATAGGGCAGACATTTGTTTTTACAGCCGTGACTGCCCTGCATATCCCCGTGATCGGAGGTAAAGAGAAGAAGGGTGTTCTCGTATACGCCCAGCTCTTTAAGGGTATGGACGATTTGGCCTACCCCCGCGTCCACTTGGGAGACCATGCCGGCGTACAGGCGCATATAAGCGTCCATATCCCCGCCGTACCGCCGGTAATCGGGACAGGCCGAAAAGGGACGGGGACTGGGCGGACTGAAGGTGGGGGTATAGGGATCCACCGGCTGGTAATCGGGGGTTTTGGCAAAGACCGTATCCCGATACAGCGCCTCGTAGGCGGGAGCGGGCTGTACGGGATAATGGGGAGCCTGGTAGCCGATGGCGGCGAAGAAGGGCTGGGGTCCCCGCGCGAGACGCGCCAGCATTTGCCGTGCGATATCGGTGGTGACCTGGGTGCGGTGCTCGCGGTACAAATGCGCGCGTCCCTGTTCATCATAAAAGACCACCCGGCTGCAGTAGGGGGGAGCGGGGTCGAAGCCGTTGTGGCATTGATACCCCATAAAATGCTGGAAGCCGCCCTGCAGGGCGGGCGGGATGGGTTCGTCTCGATTGGACCCCAGGTGCCATTTTCCCACGAAGCAGGAAGCGTAGCCGGCCTGCGTCAAGGTCGCGGCCAGCAGGGGCGTTTGGGCGGGTAGGGGATCTCCGTTGAAAAGGACCCCGCTGCGGCTGGTATAGAGCCCGGTCATCAGACAGCCCCGGTAGGGTCCGCAGATGGGACTGCTGGAATAGGCGTTTTCAAACAGCGTCCCTTCCTCGCACAGTTGGTCCAGATGCGGGGTGTAAAATTGCGCGTCCGTCTTTCCCAAGGCGTATTTATGCATCTGGTCGGCGAAGAGCAAGACCAGATTGGGCCGTTTGGACATGATAGGCCTCCCTTCCAAAGCGGCTCGTTCTTTACCGCCCCTGCGGCGGCCGGGGCCGGACCAGCCGCCGGGCGACCTTTAGAATATCCGGCTGGCAGGCCGTGAGAAAATCCCGGTAGGGACAGTAGCCGGCTTCGGAAAAATAAAAATCCCGATACCGGCGGCAGCCGCCGCCGCAGACCCGCAGGAAGGGACAGCCGCCGCACAGGGGATTTTTTTTCAGCGGCCGCAGAAATTCCAGCAATGCGGGGCTTTGGGACAGCTCCCCAAAGCCGCTTTCCCAAATACTGCCCATACGGTATGCGTCCAGCACGTAGAAGTCGCAGGGGTAGACCCCGCCGTCGGCCTCGACGACATACTGAGGCTGGCAGAAGCCCAGCATACCGCACTGCTCGGGCGGTTCCCCGCCGGACATACGGACCAGATTGTCGAACAGCCGGATACTGACGTATTCCCCCCGCTCCAGCGCCTGCCGCCAGAGAAAGAACATGTCCTTCAAAAAGGCGGCGTAGAGCCGCGGGGTCAGGGCGTAGGGCGGGGTATCCTGTTCCCCCTCGAAGGGGGGCAGGCAGGGGATGAACTGAATAAAACCAAAGCCTTGCTTTTGACAAAAGGAAAATATCTGCCGGGGATGCCGGGCGGCCTGGCGGGTGACCACGGTCAATACATTATATTCCACGCCGGCCGCGTCCAGCAGGGCGGCGGCCTGTAAAACCCTTTTGGCCGTGCCGGCCCCGGCGGCGTCCAGCCGCAGAAAATCGTGGAGATCGGGGGTCCCGTCAAAGGAGAGACCCACCAGAAACCCCTCCCTTGCCAGCAGCCGGCACCAGTCCTCGTCCAGCAGATAGCCGTTGGTCTGTATGGCGTAGGCGATTTCTACGCCGGGCGGTTTTTGGGCGGCGGCGTAGGCGGTAAAGTTTTTGTAAAAATCCAGCCCCGCCAGGGTGGGCTCCCCACCCTGAAAGGCGATATGCAGCCGGCCCCTTTCTCCCACCGCCTCCAGCCCCCGGTCGATGAGCAGACGGGCGGCCTCGCCGGTCATGACGCCGTAGGATTTGACCGTCCGGCTGTTGCTCACGTCGGCGTAGAAGCAGTAGGTACAGCGCATGTTGCACAGGCTGGAGGCTGGTTTTACCAGCATGGAAAATTGTCGCATAGCAGCAGTCCTTTGATTTTGATTTCCCTGTTGGGAGGTTGTTTGCGGACGCCTTTGAACGGGGGAGCGATACGGTATTTAGGGCGGACCTATTCGAGACGGGAGGGCTCGGCCGCCGGCCGCGAAGAGCGGCCGGTCAAAGCTTGTCCGGCTGCGTGCAGACGGACAAGCTGGACGGCCTCTACGTTCCTTCATCAAACGGCCTGCCGGAAGACGGCCTTTCGCCCGCCCAATCGGAACCGTCTTTGGTTTCCGCTGGGGCCGTCTGCGTTTTTTGTCCCAGACGGCTGTTTTCAGGCCGCTCTGACGAGCGTCTGCCGGGCGTATCCTTCCCTGGGGGGCCGTCGCCGTTGTTATATGCCCGGCAGAAGGCCAAGGCCATACAAAACCAACCCCAACAGCCCCGCCCCCAGCATGACCAGGATAGGACCGGCCTTCCATTTGCGCAGGATAAACAGGCAGGCTCCCGCCAGCAGCAGGGCCGGCCAGTCCAGACTGGAGAAGGAGAGGGTAAAGCCGGCCGGCCAAAGGACGAGGGACAAAATGGAGACCCCCGCCGAGGCGATAAGGGCGATAACCACTGGGCGCAGACCGTCCAACGCGCCCTGTACCAGGGTCATGCTCTGATGCTTATAGTAGAAACGGGCGACAGTCAAGGTCAGGACGCAGGGCGGAAGTACGCAGCCCAGCGTGGCCACAAGCGCGCCGGGCAGTCCGGCCACCCGCTGGCCTACAAAGGTGGCCGCGTTGACGGCGATGGGTCCGGGAGTCATCTGGGAGATGGAGACCACGTCTACAAATTCGCTTTGACTTAGCCAGTGATATGTATCCACCACCTGACCTTGGATGAGGGGCATGGCGGCGTATCCGCCCCCAAAGCTGAACAGGCCGATCTGGACAAAGGCCCAGAGGAGTGTAAGATAGATCATGCGCTTTCCTCCTCTTGAGGCCGTTCCCGCTTCTTTCGAAGCAGAGCGCACAGAGCGCCTAAGGCCCCGCAAAAGAGGATGATCCACACCGCGTTCAGACCGAATACGCAGGAGGCCAGAAAAGCCCCGGCCATGATACAGACAGGCAGAAGTTTTTTCGCTTTGATCAGGTTCATACCCATGCCGACGACCACATCGACCATCACCGCTCCCACGGCGGCCTGCATACCCCACAGGAAAGCGCCCACCCAGCCGCTGGAGCGGAAGGCCTGATAGAACAACGAAATGGCCGACAGCAGGAACAGCGGAGGCAGGACGGAGCCCAAAATGGTCAGCAGCGCGCCGGGCAGTCCGGCCAGCCGGTAGCCTACGAGGAGAGCGGCGTTGACCGCAGTGGCCCCTGGGGAGGACTGGGCGATGGCGGCTATATCCAGCATTTCCTTTTCATCCATCCATCCGTATTGTATCACAAACCTGCGCTGCATCAGGGGAATCATAACATAACCGCCGCCGAAGGTGCAGGCGCTTAGGGTAAAGGTAGACCAGAACAGGCGCAGATAAAAGCGGGGGTCCTTTTTCATGTACAGACACCTCGATTCAGCAAAAAACGGCCGGACAATTCCTGCAAAGGATACGGAAGTCGACGGCCCTTTGGAAAAAAGGCAAAGGATTTATTCCTTTTCTATACAGTATACCGCTTGTAGCGACCATCGTAAAATAGTATAATTTGATATATATTATAACGGTTTGCTTATGAAAAGAGGAGAGGGATATGACCATTCGGCATTTGCGGATATTTGTGACGGTTTGCCAGTGCGGCAGCATCACCGAGGCGGCCCGGCAGATGTACGTTGCCCAGCCGTCGGTAAGTCTGGCCATCGGGGAGCTGGAACGACATTACCAGGTGCAGCTGTTCGACCGAATTTCCCGTAAGCTGCGCATCACCGAGGCGGGTAAGAAACTGTACGATTACGCGGCCAGCCTCGTCAGCCTCTACGGCGAGATGGAGGAGCGCATGGCCGACCAGAATATAGGGGGGAGCCTGTATGTAGGCTCCAGCATCACCATCGGCAACCGGCTCTTAACCGGCGTGGTCAAACGGTTTCGGGAAAAGAACCCGCTGGTTGCCGTCCGGGCGCGGGTGGACAATTCGGATAATATCGAACGTCTGACGGCGGAGGGAGAACTGGATATGGGGCTCATCGAAGGGGTGGCCCATCAGCCCCAGCTGCGGGCCGAGGTGTTTTTGGACGACGAGCTGGCCCTGCTCTGCGGGAAGGGACATCCCCTGTGGAAAAAGGGGGAGACCGCGCCGGAGGAGTTGCCCCGGTACGTCTTTATCGCCCGGGAGAAGGGCAGCGGTACCCGGGAGCTTTTCGACAGCGCTTTACTGACCCGGGAACTGGTGGTCAAGCCCGAATGGGAGAGCGTCAGCACCCACGCCATTTTAGAGGCGGTATCGGAAAACCTGGGGATCGCGGCCCTTCCTTACCGTCTGGCCGAGCCCTACCTGGAAAGCGGCCGGCTGCGCCGGGTCCGGATTGCCGGCATGGATTTGAAGCGCAAGTTTTACATTATCACCCACAAAAGCAAGTATAGGACCGCCGAAGCCCAGAAGTTTATAGACGAGGTGCGAAAGGCCGGTACCTATATCCCGCCGATTCCCGCCTATGGGGCGGCCGGGCAAGGAAGGGAGGCCGAATGATGGCCATACGAGCGCGCGCCGGGGAATTCCTCGCGGACAAAGGTTGATGGATGGCAAAACTTGTGGTATAATGTCCGCCAAGCGGCCATTATACCGAACGGATGGCCCCACGCCGAGGACGGCGGGGATGCCAAATATACCATAGGCTTGCGCCTATGGTATAATGTCCGCCAAGCGGCCATTATACCGAACGGATGGCCCCACGCCGAGGACGGCGGGGATGCCAATTATACCATGCGCTAACGCACATGGTATAATGTCCGCCAAGCGGCCGTTATACCGAACGGATGGCCCAGCGGATGCCAATTATACCATGCGCTAACGCACATGGTATAATACCCCAGATCATATTCTGTCTTTTGGTTTTGCGGGCTGTACCTGCATTCCGGAAGCGTTTTGAAACACATTTCAGATCTTCAAAAGTAACATGGCGCATATGCGATTTGTTATATTGCACATGCGTATTTGATACGGCCGGCTGCGGCGGGAGAAGAAAGTATGCGGATATTGGGAATTGACCCGGGCTACGCTATTGTGGGGTACGGCGCGGTGGAATACCAAAACAACAAGTTTACGCCGGTGGAGTACGGCGCGATCCAGACCCCGGCGGGCCGGGATTTTCCCAGCCGTCTGGAGCAGATTTTCGACGAGATGACCGGACTGCTGGAGCGTCTGCGGCCGGAGGCCATGGCGGTGGAAAAGCTTTTTTTCAACTCCAATACCACCACGGCCATCGACGTGGCCGAGGCCAGAGGGGTTATCCTGCTGGCCGCCCGCAAGCAGCTGGTGCCCATTTTCGAGTACACGCCCTTGCAGGTCAAGCAGTCGGTGACCGGGTACGGCCGGGCGGAAAAGAAGCAGATCATGGAGATGACCCGGATTTTCTTAGGTTTGGAGCAGGTCCCTAGGCCCGACGACACGGCCGACGCGCTGGCCATGGCCATCTGTCACGCCCATGCCGCCGGTTCCAGCCTGGGGCGGCTGCATCTGGCACAGGCTGCGGAACCCCAGAAAAGACCCGGCCGGCGGCCCAGGTCGGCCGCCGAACTGGTGCAGCGGCAGAGCGAACGGATTGTTTCGGCCGTTCCCGGCGCGGAACGGGGCGTACGGGGGACCGGTAAGGTCCGGCGCAACAAGCAGTCTTTGCGGGACCTGTAGGGCGGGACTCTTTTTTTCTTTAAATATAAATGTATGATATAGGGTTTTTGTGGGCTTGTTGTTTTCCGGCTGCGTCTGCGGCGGGGGTTGTGGAGCGGTATTCCTCAACCGGAGGGGCGCAGCTCCATAAGCGGCTGCCGAAGACGACGACGATTTGTTTGACGCTTGTCAAACGAAGGGTTCTAGAGGCGCTTTAGCGCCGCGACGCAGGGCAGAACGCTTTGCGTCGGGGCTGCTGTATTGCTCAAGTATTGGAGGATGTAGAAAAGTATATTTGGCGCGAAGCCCCTGTCCCAGCCGTTTCAATAGAAAAGCAATACCGAGGCGAAGCCTTCCGCCCAGCCGTTAAAAAACGATAAATGCCTGCAAAAAGTCATAAAACCCTTCACAAAAAGCTGCTTAAAGCGCATAGAATAGGATGAAAGCCATATGATATATTCCCTTCGCGGAAGACTGATCAACGCAGATCCCCACACGGCTGTGGTGGAATGCGCCGGGGTGGGATACGGCTGCCGGGCGACCCTGAACACCCTGCGCCAGCTTCCCCCCATCGGCGGCGAGGTTTTCCTGCACACCTACATGGTGGTGCGGGAGGACGCCATGGAGCTCTACGGCTTTGCCGACACGGCCGAGCTTACCTGCTTTAAGCTGTTGATTTCGGTCAACGGGGTGGGCCCCAAGGCCGCCCTTTCCATTCTCTCGGACTTTTCTCCCGACCGGCTGGCCCTGCTCATCGCCAGCGGCGACGCCAAATCCATCACCAAGGCGGCCGGGGTGGGTCCCAAGATGGCCCAGCGCATTGTTTTGGAGCTCAAGGACAAGGTGGGAGCCGCCGGCCTGGGCGCGTCGGACGAGGCGGTGGAGGCCGCCGGGTCGGTCTCCAAGTCGGGCAACGCCGCCGAGGCGGCCGCCGCTTTGGCCGCCCTGGGCTACGCCCAGAGCGAAGCGGCGCTGGCCGTCGGCCGGCTGGACAGTCAGCTGCCCGTGGAGGAGCTGATCCGGCAGGCCCTCAAAAGTATGGCGAGGCAGGTGTAAGCAGTGGAAGAAATGGATTTTGAAAACCGGGTCGTGGCTCCCGCCTATACGGCCGAGGACGTCGACACCGAGTTTTCCCTGCGGCCCAAGGCCCTGTCGGAATACATCGGCCAGGAGAAGGCGAAGGACAATTTGTCCATTTATATGGAGGCGGCCCGGCAGCGGGGGGAGTCGCTGGATCACGTGCTGCTGTACGGTCCGCCCGGCTTGGGTAAAACTACCCTGGCCGGCATCGTTGCAAACGAGATGGGCGTCAACCTGCGGGTGACCTCGGGGCCGGCCATTGAAAAGCAGGGGGATCTGGCGGCCCTGCTTACCAATCTGGCCCCCGGGGACGTACTCTTTATCGATGAAATTCACCGGCTCTCCCGCAGCGTGGAGGAAATCCTCTACCCGGCCATGGAGGACTTTGCCCTGGATATCATCATCGGCAAAGGCCCCTCGGCCCGGTCCATCCGGCTGGATTTGCCTCCCTTCACCCTGGTGGGAGCCACCACCCGTTCGGGTCAGCTTACCGCCCCGCTGCGGGACCGGTTCGGGGTGCTGCTGCGGCTGGA
>JAAVYX010000134.1 GCA_022791355.1 Clostridiales bacterium
GATTTAGCGCAGTCGGTCATATTTTTCAAACAAGCCCTAGCCCCGGCGTGTAAAACAGCTCGGCCAGACGTCTTCCGCCCACCTGCGCCGCGATGTACAGGTTTCCAAGCGCGTTGACGCTGCTTTGCAGAATCACGCTGCCTATATTGTAAACCGTGCTCATGAGGGCCATACTCAGGCCGGTCCAGTACATTTTTAGTACAAATTTTCCTTTTGCCTTGCATTCCTTTACGCCAAAGCCAAGCTGGGGATAATAACGCAGGATATATAGGAAGCCCAGCCCCGCGCTGACGCCCTGCGCCAGTATGGTGGCGGCCGCCGCTCCCTGCACGCCCATAGCTAAGGGCTTCATAAATAGGAAATCCAGCCCTACGTTCAGCAGGCTGCTGATGAGCAAAAACAGCAGCGGCGTTTTGCTGTTCCCCACTGCCTGGAGCAGGCTGGCCTCCAAATTGTAAGCCATGGTCAAGGGAATGCCCGCCAATATAATGGTGAGATACCGCAAGGCTCCCTCGGTTATATCCGCCGGCGTCTGCAACGCCGAAAGCAGCTCCCGCCGAAACAGCAAGAATCCCGCCGTCATCAGCAGGGCGGACAGGGTGGACAGAATCGTCATCCAGCAGACCGACTGCTTGAGTTTTTGCGCATTGGCCGCGCCGAAGGACCGACTTACCGTCAAGGCCAGGCCGCTGTTCAGCCCAAAGGCCGTGTTGGTAATCAGACCGTATAGGGCGGCGGTTGCGCCGATCTGGGAAAGGACGCCGTCCCCCAGAAGATGTCCCGCGATAGAGGTGTCGGCCAGATTATAAAGCTGCTGGAGAAGATTGCCCAAAAACAAGGGCAGGGCAAAACGCAGCAAAAGCTTTACGGGGCTTCCTCTTGTCATATCCAAAACGCGATTTCCAGTCATGGGTTTTCCTCCCTTTCCAGGACGTTTCCGGCGCTATAAAAATACAGACCTTTCTCTCATCCCTCGTATAGCAATTTAACATAGCGTTCCATATTTCCGCTTTAGGAAAAGCGACGTATACTATAACAAAAACGACAAGAAGGGATTGGATGATAAAAAGCAGAAGCGCCATCCTTACCGACTCCCGCGGGGAAGAACTGCCGGAGGATGGACTGCAATTATTCGATTTAATCGCCAACGGCGGCGACATTCATCAGTTCGCCGCAGGCTGTATCCCTTCCCATTGGCATAAGGAGCTGGAGGTATTCGTTTTATCGGAAGGACGTATACAGGTAAGCGCCGGAGACCGCACCTACAGCCTGCAGGCGGGAGACGGTTGTTTTATCAACGCGGAGGTCATCCATTCCTTTACGGCGGATGCGGACTCTCCCTGCCTGTATCGTTCTTTTGTTTTCGCCCCGGATATTATAGGAGGAGCCCCGGGCAGTATATTCGATACAGTCTATGTCCGCCCCCTGTTAGAAAGCGGCGTTTCCTTTTTAAAATTACAGAAGCAGGCCGGGGACCAAGCCTATTTTCAAGCCTTTGAGCGGGCCTTTCTGGCCTGCGCGGCGGAAGCGGACGGCTATGAATTTCAGGTAAGGGAATCGCTGTCGCGCATCCTGCTGTATATCAAATCTAAAACGGCGGCGGTCAGCCGGACCATTCCCTCCATACAGGAGGGGCGGCTAAAAGAAATGCTGATATGGATCCATGCCCATTTAGAGAAAAACATATCGGTTGCGCAAATCGCGGAAACCGTAAGCATTTGCCCAAGGGAATGTCAGCGTATCTTCAACCAGTATTTGCATTACAGCCCCATGGAGTACGTAGGGAGAAAAAGAATCCTTACAGCCCCGACACCGACGAGCCGGTTACCCATATCGCCTTAAACCGCGGCTTTTCCAACCCAAGCTACTTTGCCAAACAATTTAAGGCCTTCATGGGAAGCCCCCCCCAGCGCATATCGTGCGATGATGAAGGAAAAGAGATCATCATGAGACTTATGAGCGAGTTCCCTGCCGCGCAAGCGCCGGAAGCCTTAGAACCAATCCGGCAAACGCATACCGGTTCCTCATACCAAAGCAAATCGAAACGGTCTTGTTAAAGAAGACCGATGGGGAAGATATGCGCAAGCGCAGAAGCCAAGGGACAAAGACGTAAAAGCTATCATCGATTGACAAGGTATCATACGCGCTTATCTCGCTTATGTAAAAAACGCTTCCATCGGCCGATGGAAGCGTTTTTTACATAAGCGGCCGTCCTTATAGGGGGCGGTCGCTCCTTTTCTACGAAATATAAGTTTCTCCACAGCTCGTTAAGGCGAATGGCCTTTGGCCATTCGTCGCTTCCCGCGAAGGGACGCTCCTAGAGGTCTGGCCTCTGGCCAGACCGGGACACAAGAAAGCAAGACGCTAAAGTGTGTTTGAAAACACACTTTAGAAGACCTCACAAAAATTTATGCAAAGAGTTATTACTTTGCGCTCCTACGCCTGATACTGGGGCTCGCAGGTGATATTGACCCCCAGCCGCCGGAATACTTTTTCGTCTACAGGCGAAAGGATGACTGAGGAATGGACCTCGCAGCCCCGCAGCTTGTCCAGCTGCTCCAGGGCCAGCTTGGCGGTAGGGTTGGTGGCCGCGCAGATGGACAGAGCGATGAGCACCTCGTCGGTATGCAGGCGGGGATTCCGATTGCCCAAGTGGGTCACCTTCAGCTCCTGAATGGGCTCTATGATCACAGGGGAAATAAGATGGATCTCGTCGCTGATGCCCCCCAGCGCCTTTAAGGCGTTTAGCAGCAGGGCCGCGGACGCGCCCAACAGGTCCGAGGTCTTGCCGGTAACCAGCCGCCCGTCCCGCAGCTCCATGGCGGCCGCCGGGTTGCCGCTGATCGCCGCCTTCTGGAGAGCGGGGGCGATAACCGCCCGGTCGTGCGGGCCGATGCCCGCCTTCTTCATGAGCAGCTCCAGCTTAAACACCACGTCCTCCGATATGGCGCCCTTTCGCTGCTCGCACAGGGCGATGTAATACCGGCGCAGGATTTCCTGACAGGAGGCGTTGCGCACCGCCTCGTCATCCTTGATGCAGTTACCGGCCATATTGACCCCCATATCGGTGGGAGATTTGTAGGGGCACTCGCCCATGATCTTTTCGAACATGGCCGTGACTACCGGGAAAATCTCCACGTCCCGGTTATAGTTGACCGTAGTCAGACCGTAGGCGTCCAGATGGAAGGGGTCTATCATATTCACGTCGTTTAAGTCGGCGGTAGCGGCCTCGTAGGCCAGGTTGACCGGATGCTTTAAGGGCAGGTTCCAGATGGGGAAGGTCTCAAACTTGGCGTAGCCGGCCTGGATGCCCCGCTTATGCTCATGATAGAGCTGGGACAGGCAAGTGGCCATCTTGCCGCTGCCGGGCCGCGTCGCCGTGACATTGACGTGGGGGCGGGAAGTCTCTATGTAATCGTTTTTGCCGAAGCCGCTGTCGCTGA
>JAAVYX010000135.1 GCA_022791355.1 Clostridiales bacterium
ACACAAAGTATTCCCGCGCTTTTTTCCTTGTGGCCACTCGTCCTGTGCGAAAATTCCGTCAATTCCTCTATTTTCTAACAAGCCCTAGGCCGGGACGGCCTGATCGGCCCTGCCTAAGGTCGGGCGCCGACTGAATCCCGTAAGGGGCGCTACCATTACCATCGCGTTACACCTGGTCTGCCCCCAAACGGATACAGGCAACCAGCGGTGTCCTGCGCGGTGAACAGGCAGTAACCGTTTCTGATGCTTTCGCTTCACAATTCGGCTTTGTTTTGCACAGCCTATTGCGAAAGCTTCTCAGTTCCCTCCCTAGATTCTGCCAGAGACAAACGAAAACCGCCTTCAGCTGAATCCGCAGGCGGTTTTCTTTATGGTAAACGGCCAAACGCTTCTATTCGATTGTTCTATTCCGAAAAGGTTAGATTTAAAATCATAATCTCGCTGTCGGACCCTACTCGCATGGCCGGTCCCCACACACCTACTCCCGACGTGACGCAGGTATACATCTCTCCCTTGCGCCGTATCCCGCCGGCGTTTTCATACAGCAGCCGCACCAACAAATTTCCCGGGAAAAGCTGTCCGTTATGGGTATGTCCCGACAGGTCGACGTCCATCCCGGCGGCGGCCAGTTCGGCCAGCTCTCTGGGCTGATGATCCATGACCAAAAGCGGCTTGGATGGATCCAGCCCTTCGGTCAGTTGGGCGGGGGCAAGCCGCGTTTCTCCCATTTTCCGGCTTTTGCTGGGGTCTTTGCGGCCGCAGAGGTAAAAGGCGTCGTCTATAAACAGGGTTTGGTCCGCCAACAGGGTAATGCCTGCCCTTTGACAAAAGTCTGAAAACCGGGGATCCTCCTCCCGGGCCTCCTTTCGGCGGAAAGTAAAGCCGGCCAAAACGTTTTCCCGCAGGTCATGATTGCCCCAGCAGGCGTAAACCCCGTACCGGCTTTTGATTCCCCGCAGAATATCCGCGATTTTTTCCGGCTGCCTGAGGGATTCGTACTCATTGTCAAAGATATCCCCCGCCAGGCAGACCAGGTCTACCTTTTCCCGGTTGAGCTTCTCCACCAGCTGTTCCATCATGGGTGCGCCTACGTTGTAGCCCAGATGCAGGTCGGCAATCAGGGCCACCTTCAGGCTTCTCACAGCGCAGGACTTGGTAACGGTAAGGTCGGCGGTATGTACCTGAATCCGTCTGGCGTGGAGAAAACCATAAGCGCTGATAAGCAGAATACAGGCCGCCGCCAGACTGCCCGCCCGCCTACAGAACCGCCTGCGGTCGAAAACCAGGCCTCCGCGCCGGGCGATACGCCGGATCAGCAGGCAGATTATATCGAAAAGACCTACGATCATCAGTATATGCAGCAGCACGCCCAACCAAAAACCGCTGACCAGTTGAAAGAGATGATGCCAGGGTCCTGCGGATATGAGAAAGCCGGCCAGCGGCGACAGGGCCAGCGCGGCGTAAGCTGCGCCGGCTATCCATCGAAAGCATCGGGAGGCCATTCGCCGGTGGAAGGCTCCCAGCCAGTGAAACAGCCGAAGAAACAGGTAAACATGCAGTCCAAGATAAACGGGCGCTAGAAATATTGCGGTCATATCATCCCTCCACACCGCCGCGCGAAACGAGCGCAAACTTGTTGGACCGTATCGTTTTTATTCCGGCAAGGAGTATATCCTAAATATATGTATAGGCTGCAAACGATATCTAAGGATTTTCTTAGAAATTTCTTGAAAAGCTTGTTTTTCAAGGAACAAGATATACTTTTGTTTTCTTTAATTGAATTAGGCGGGAGGTTTCGTGTCAAGCGCCCTTGTATGGATTCTCCATTTACCTGATCTACTAGCGCGCCCCTTTTCTTCAGCGAAGAAAAGGAAGCAAAAGACGCGCTCGCGGAAATCCGTAGAATTTCCGCGAGACGCCCTTCCTAGACGGCAAAAAGGGCTCCGCCCTCCGAACTTCCGCTCTGCGGGGTTCCTCCCTATCGATTTTTCCCTTACTTTACATTCTGCGCCTCAGCCGCTGGCCGTTCTCCTTTCGCTTCCTGCAAAAAAGAGCTATCGTCTTAATCTCGTTATCGACGGATAAGTGAAACGTACCTCACTAAAGCGCGGAACAGGTGCAGCGGGAGCGCGTGCATAAAGCGGGCTTTGTTATTTGCCGGATTGCCAGAAAGGCTTCCCGGCTTCCTAAGAGGCGCTGCTTCCCGCTTATATGACGGCGTTAGCGTGCGATGGGAGACGTGGGAGCGGCAGCCCCTGCGAGCGTTTTTTCCTCCCCTTTTGTGGCTTCACAAAAGAGAGGGGCGCGTTACTAGACCAGGCTTTGCAGGAATAAGAAAGGGAAATTCGACGCGAAGCTTCCACCAAGCCGAATAAAAGAAAAGAGTACATGGCGCAAAACTTCTCTCCCAACAAAAAATACGGAAAATTACTCGGCAAAAGGGTTGAAAAAGGCAAAACCCGCCGCAAATACATACGGCGGGTTTTCGGATTTACATTTTTTATAAAACAGCCTTCCAGCGTCAGTTTCCAGCAAACTGACGCTGGAAGGCTTGATAACAATTTTGATCCGGCGAATGATCCAGCACCGCAAAAGCGATCTCCTGAAAAAAACCGGCTAAGCCTTCCTCATATAAGGCTTTTTGGAAACAGGCCGCCACTCTGGCGGGATTGTGCCCAAAAACGCCGCAGCCCCAGGCGCCCAGCACCAGAGACCGGTATCCCTCCTCAACCGCTTTCATCAAAAAATTCTCAATACGCCGAAGCATAATACGATCGATTTCCTCCCGAGGAATCTGCGCGGCCGGGCCGTTCAGATTCGGGGCCGAAAGACTGAGCACCGCGATTTCTGTCACGTCCTCGCTGAGTCGCAGCATGGTATCCCGGAATATATAAACTACAGGGGACCAGATCATACAGCCGGTATCGGCCGGCCGCCCCAGCATCCGATTGAGCTGATAAACCTCATAAGCCTCTGGATGGCGCAGGGATGCGTACAGAGTGGTGCGCCGGCAGATCGACTCCTCCTGCGCCGAAGCCCCCGTCAGATAACCGCCTCCCGGCGTGTAGGGATCGGCAAAATTCATCAGCAGCGGCTTATTGCGGTCGGCCAGCCGCTTGGCTGCCGAACAGCAATCCTCGTTGGTCACCTGGCAGACAGGGCAGAGCCTCCTATCGGGCCGGGGATGCCGCTGCCAAAAGTTTTCCCGTAGCGCCTGCAGGTCAGGCAGCCGCAGAATATCCACTTCTTTACACTGACGAATCATGCGGTTTTGGGTTCGTTTCGCCAACCCGTCCGGCATAAAGGTTCCGCGCGCTATCAGCCGCATATTTTCGGCAGCCACCTGCGCCAATATCTGCCGCCTGCTTTTGTGCGCAGTTGCTACGCCCCTTTTCTCCGCCTCCATGAAACCATCCTCCTACTTGTTGGAAGCCTCTATCAAGAAAAAACAGGGGGCCCCTTTAACTACATCCAATTATAACCATATCCACAGCCGGCAATTGGAATTACCAGCCCTGGCAACTGGATATATTGTACTACAAATGCTACAAATTAGCAACTGTTTTATAAAAATCCACAAATAAATACGTATTGGTGTGATATGGAAATCATTTCTTACCTGTTAGAAATAAGGATTATATTATAGTCAAACGGGAAGTTTCGCGCCAGGTACGCTTTACAATATTTCTCCAGATATCCGCCGGCAGCAAATGAGAAAGCAGCCCTTATCGCCGGCAGTTGGAACTGCGGAGAAAAAGGAATAGCGAACGGAAAAGGGCGCCATGGGACAGGAAATCCTGAGGGAAAACCGGTCGAAAAGATTCGCGGAAACGCGTCTTTGTCTGCTTTCTTCACAGGAAGAAAGCAGGGCCTCGCGCTATGCGGGCCTCCCCATCTGGGAAGCGGTCAGCATCATAAATGTTACCGTCTCCTGTGCGCATAACGAATTACATGAAAAGACGCTAACCAGCAAAGAACCGCCCTGCGTTTGCAGGGCGGTTCTCCACATTTTTACGCCTTCCGGGCTAGAATCTTGCAGATTTCCATGACGTCGGTGATGGAAATTTTATTGTCGCCGTCCAGGTCGCCCCGCAGCATCTCTTCCGCCGTAGGGGCCTTGCCAGCCGATTGACGGGCCAGTACTTTACAGGCCTCCATCACATCCTGAATCGTAACCTCTCCATTTCCGTCCAGGTCGCCGGGGACGATATCAGAGCCAGACAGCTTCGGAATGGTCTTGTCGATGGACAGCACGGCTGTAGCCACGCCATAGGTCAGGGTGATCTCGCCGGTAATCTTACCCGCCGCCTGATCGGTGGCGTCCTGCTTTGCAAACGCCTTGGTCCAGGAGCAGGCAGCGCCGGCCTTGTCCGCCGCCTTCTCCACCAGGCCTAGAATCGCGTCAGCCGTGGTGTCGTTGGAGACGGTCATGCCCGCTACGGCCTGACTAGCGGCCTCCAAAACCACGTCCAGAATCGCTTGATCGGCAGCGTCGGCCAGGGTATAGGCGGCTACAAATACATGACCGGTACCGCTGATCTTGAAGCTGATGGTGGAATCGGCTCCCGAACGGAAGCGGATGGTAGTCGCCTTGCGCTGGGTAGAGCCGCCAACCGTATAGGACTGGCTGGCGATTTTAGCGCCGCTCTCGTCGGTGATCTCGATGGTGTTGGCGCTCTCATAGCCGCCGTGGTAGACCTTCAGCTCCTGCCATTGGCTCGTAGAGGGAGCCGATAGGGTGATGGAGCCTTGATAGGCCGTGACGGCGTTGGTAGAGCCTGCAACGCTTTCGGTGGGCGAGCCGTCGCTGAAGGAGATGGGGGGATAATCGCCAACAGACATCAGGCTTCCGGTAAAGACGGGCGCGGACAAAAGCTGCTGCACGTCCTTCTTACGGTTGACCATACTGGTATTGCCGCCGTTGCCAAGATGGACCCAGTCCTTGATGGAATCGCTGGTCAGGTTGGTATTCCCGGTCACGTCCTCTATCTCGGCCACGGCCGTTACCTTGAGCTTTTCGTCCTCGGCGGGGTCGCCGGAGGTGACGGCCATCAGATGAATCGTACCCTTGCCGTCGGTCTTGCGATAGACGATGTTCAGCTCGCCCTCGCCGTCGGCCGCGGACGCGTCGATAACGATACGTTTATATACGCTGCCGGCCGATCCGTCAACCTCGATGAGCTGGGCGGCGGCGCCGCCGGTGAGCTCCAGCCGGCCCGCGGCGTCCTCAGCCCCGATATACAGGGAGATACGCCGGGCCTCCTCCCCTACCTTGACCTTCAAGGAGAAGCTGCCGTCCGGCAACGCCAGACCCTTGTTGGTACTGCCGGAAGCGGCGGGCGCGCCGTCGCTCCAGGTATATACGGCGCTGCCTTCGGTCACGGCCGCCGTACCGTCCACGGTCAGCTGGCCGATTACATCCTCGCCTTCCTTCTTGGAGACGACGGTGGAAGCGTCCTCGCTGCCGTAATGGGTCCAGTCGAAGCTCCCGGAAGCGGTCAGGTCGACCGTGGGGCGAACCGCCTTCTCAGAAGCGGTGAAGGTGACGGCGGCCTTGCTGGTATCAGGCAGGGTCTCATCCTTGGGGCTGGCAAACTTGACCCGGATCTCGCTCTCGGCGGTCAGGGCCTTTTCAAAGGTGATCTCGTAGACGTCGGCGTCCAGCGCGCCGTCGGTAAGAGCGAAGGGGGAAGCCTCGTCCGTCTTGGCAAACTTGTTGACAGCTACGGTCTTGCCGTCCAACGTGGCGGCAGTCACGTCGCCCCAGCCTTCCAGGCCGTGGATACGAACCGTCCAGGTGCGCTTATCAAAGGCGTCGCTGCCGTCAAAGCTGCCCTCAGCCTTACCCACCGTGACCACCGTTTCACCGGTAGCCTTGTCATAGGTAGTGGTAAGGGCGGTGGTGCGGTATTCGCCTTCCTTATATCCCACCGAGTTCTGATCGTCCTCATATAGCTGGGAAACGCCGTCCAGCTGGGTGCTGGGGTAGACGTCCAGGGTCACCTTGTTCCAAGGCTTCTCGCCCAGGTACTCCACATTCTCCACCAGAGGCAGCACAGAGCCCGAACGGACAAAGATGGGGGAAGTATCCAGCGTATGGGTCACAGTGACGGTCTGGGGTCCCTCGTAGGTCTGGCCCGACCAGACGTCGATCCAGCGGCCGTCGGGGATGAAGACCTCACGGCTGTCTCCCTCAGGATACATGGAAATGGCCTCCACCTTGAGCTTGGCCTGGCCGGTGCCCTCGAAATATTCCACCTTGATATCGTGCTCGGTGCCGGCCTTATACACCGTGGTGCCCATAGTGGTCTCGTTGTTGCTGGAGCCCCACCGGTCGATTTCCAGCTTGCCGTCTATCCAGACCCGGATGCCATCGTCGCTGGTGGTAGCCAGCCGGGCGTCGTTCTCTCCGATGGTCAGCTTGCCGGTCCAGCGGGTGGAAAAATGATCCGGGTTGACCCCTTCGGCCGGGCTGCCGTAACCCCAGTCAAAGAAAAGCTGGCTGTCGGTCCGGGTCAGGACGGGATCGCCTTGGAGCTTTTGCTCGCCCGAATCGTTGAAGTACTCGGCCTTCAAGCCGGGACGGCCCTCGCTGCTGAACCAGGCGGCGGGGATGACCTCCCGGTCGCCGGCCTCCCAGATGGGAGCGACCAGGATACTGTCGCCAATGGTGTAGGTAGTGTTATCCTGGCTTTCGGCGTACTGGGGATAGTTGTAGTCCAGCCGCTGGGTGATGGGCAGACCGGTGTCGTAGGCCTTACGGGCGGCGGCGTAGAAGACCGGCATGAGCCGGTAGCGCATCTGTACGTATTCCCGGGCCACATACTCGGCGGCCTCCCCGTAGAGCCAGGGGGCGCGGTTGACGTCGTTCCCCACGCTGTGGTAGCGGAAGATGGGCGAGAAGGCGGCGTACTGGCTCCACCGGGTCCACTGATCGGGGGAGTTTTTGCCGTAATGGCCGCCCACGTCGGCGCTGACGTAGGGCACGCCGGTGATAGCTCCAGAACGGACGGCAGCCTCAATCTCCTGCTTTAAGGCCGCGTCGGTCTGCATGATATCGCCGGTCCACTGGAAGGAATAGCGATGAGAGGAAAGATTGGGCGGATACTGCATCTGTCCGCTGTAGATGCCGTCCACATTACCAATAATCAGCGGCCGCTCGTCCGGGGTGACCATCTTGGTGATCTCCTGGAAGAGATACATGCCGATGCTTTCCTTGGGGATGCCCTCAAAGGGAGACTTGATGGACACGGTCCAGTTCCGGTCGAACCACCAGGAATCCAGACCCATCTCCAGCAAACGGCGGAGATTGTCGTTGCGGTACTTCAGCTCGGCCTGCTCCAGCACGTGCATACCGTTCTGAGACTCGGGATGGTCGTTAAAGGTGACCCGCACATGCTTTTCGTCATGGGCGCGCCGTAAAAACCGCTCCATGTCGGGGAACAGAGCCGTGTTGATATCGTAGCCGTGGCTGCCGCCCTTGCGCCAGTCGGTATCCATGACGAAGTTATCCAGGGGGAAGCCCTCGTCCCGGTACTTCTGGATGATATCCAGGGCGGTAACCTCGTTATAAGCATAGAAGCAGCTATGCCAGAGACCCAGGGTTTGCAGGGGAACCAGTTCGGCCGAGCCGGTCAGGTCCACAAAGTCCTGCCGGAGCTGCTTGGCGCTGCCCCCCGGCATAAAGATGTACATGTCGGGGGCGTTGTTGTCCGCGTCCCAGCCGTTGAGACCATTGTCAATCTCGCCCTCCGGCAGATAGTCATACCCCCATTCGGCGGGAACCACCCGGGGATTGTCCGCGATGGCCCAGGCGGCGGGGGTGTTGCCCGGCTCGGGGAGATACTGGTTGTTGTCAGGCAGGTCGGCGTAGGTCCAGATTTTTTTTCCCGCGGGGTCGGTTACATAAACGCCCTCCAGGGACTGGGCGTCCTCCGGCACATGGACGGTGTAGGAGGCGGTGACCACACGGGTCTCGCCGGCCGCCGTCTTGACCTCGGCGGATACGCCCGCCCAGTCCCGGCCGGTAATGTGGTAGGTCTGACGGTCCTCAAAGCCCTTGGGGCCCTTGACCTCCACCCGCGCCAGGGTATCCGACAATGTCTGCACGCGGACATTGCCAATTTCGGTAGAATATCCCTTCTGCACAGCCGCCTGTAAAACGGCGTCGCTGGTCTCAGCCACGGGACGGGCTATGGCCGGAATGACGCAGGCCGTCAGCAGCATAGCGGCGGAAAGCGCGCAGCAAAGGATTCTTCTGCTTCGGTTTCCCATTTACGTTTCTCTCCTTTTCTGATACTCATTCCGCATAAAACGCGAAAAGGTTTTATGCGAACCGCAAAACGCGGCCCGGCGGCAAAGCCGCCAAGAACGTCACTCCATACGATTCTCAGCGCCGCGGCATGTAACGCCGCTAGTAAAAGATTTTCATCTTTTAATAAAGAATCGTATGACAAATGCGTTGCCTCCATAGAGGAGACTCTTACATGATCATAATAGCATAGAAAATCTGTTTGGCATAGGATAGATGTTGACATTTCCATGCCAATTTGTGTCACGAAAGGGAAAAACGGCCGCCCCATCCGTTCGGACAGGGCGGCCGTATTTACGCTGGGCATATTTCCACCAGGGCTGCGCCGGATTGTTATGGAAAGAAAAGGAATTTTGGAGGCGCAGAAAGCGCCTGTCAATGAGCAAAATTCCGGTTTGCATTTTTGGAGGGTAAGCCCTAGTCTGTTATAAAACCGGAGAAAAGCCGGATAATTGTTCAGGAACAGGTGATTACAAGCAGGAAACCGCAAGAAATGCTTTCGCCTTTCGAGCATTTCGGACGCTGCTAGTGCCTGTTTATGGGCAAAAAGACCTTTTTTGTGTTTTTAAGCACGCTCTAGGCCTTTCTGGCCAAAATTTTACAGATTTCCATCACGTCGCCAATGGTAAATTGATCGTCCCCATCCAGGTTGCCGGCCAGCAGTTCCCCGGCCGTGGGAGTCTTTCCGGCCGACTGACGGGCCAGCACCTTACAGGCCTCCATCA
>JAAVYX010000136.1 GCA_022791355.1 Clostridiales bacterium
AAGGCGTAGCCAACGATCTGTTTTGTGCAAAGGTCCTGCACGATGGCGCGGTAGAGCCAGCCCTCGTCCGTAGGGATGTAGGTGATATCGCCAACCCAAGCCTTGTTGGGGGCGTCAAAAGAGAAATTGCGCGTGAGCAGATTGGGAGCGACAGGATGCGAATGCTTGGAGTTTGTAGTCGCTCTGTAAGCGCGTTTGCGAAGAGAGAAGATGTTCAGCTCGTTCATGAGACGATGGATGCGCTTGCGCGAGCAGGAAAGGTCTTTGCGGATCAGGTGGTACAGGCTGTCCAGGCCGAGGGCAGGATACTTCACACGCAGCGCCAGAAGCCTGCGCTTCAGCGCCTGATCGTGGAGTTTTCGCGCGGATGGCTTGCGGTGCAGCCATTCGTAGTACCCGCCGCGGGAGACTTCAAGCAACCGGCATAGCAGTTCCACAGAAGCTCCCGCGCGGGCGGTACGGATGTACCGGTACTTGTCCTCTATGGTTTGGAAAGTATGCCGACGGATTTTTTTAGGACATCAATGACCTCGTCTTTCTCCTCGATCTTTTTGCGCAGTGTACGGATTTCTGCCTCCAGAGCGCGCGGGCGCTTGGCGTCGCGGTTCTGGCGGTCAGCTTGTCCGGGCGACGGCGCACCCGCATTTTTGTGCCAGTTGCGCAGAGTTTCGATGCAGATCCCGAGTTCTGCCGCCACCTCACGGCTCGGACGCCCTTGTTCGGTGACCATACGCACTGCTCCGGCTTTGAATGCCTCATCGTAGCGCGGTGGCGCCTGGTGTTTTCGTTCTTTTGCTGTCATGGCTATTGCCCCTTTCCTTTATACAGTTCGTTTTTCTGTCCGGCAATTCGGGTATAGGCGCAGATGGAAAAGATCCGGCCGTCTCTGTCCGCCGCGACCATGCTATGGCAGGGTCTAGCCCTTTCTCTTTTGGGGACGCTGGCCGAGCGGCGCGGGATCGTTGGTCCGGCCCAGAATATAATCGGTGGTCGTGTGATAGAAATCCGCCAGCTTGACGACAAACTTTGTCGGAATATTCCGTTTACCGGTTTCATAATTACTGTATACTCTTTGATCGATGCCCAACACGGCAGCTATTTGACTCTGCGTCATATTTTTGTCTTCACGTAAATCCTTTAATCTAGGATAATGCATCATAGCGTTCTCCTATACAGACAAAATCTCTATTCTTTACATAATGTCAATTAGCCTTAGCAGAACCTCCTTCTGATGCGCAGACAGCATATTCCATTTGGCCAGTAGTTTCCTCTGCTCATCTGTCAGTGCAATCGGTTCTTTACCTTCCATAAAAAATTGAGATAAGGTTATACCAAAGGCTTCACACAATGTTTCTAGAGTGGCGAGCGCGGGCGCATTGTTTCGCCTAAATATGTTCGATATGGTCGAGCGAGATAGACCGGCCTGCTCTGCCAGACGATATTCCGTCCAATGGCGTTCGTCCATCAGTTCTTTAATACGTTTTTTAGCGTCCATCCTTAACATCTCCATTCTAATACTAGAATACTCCCCAAAGTGATGCTATAATAGTATTCAAAGGTATGTAAATTTGTACCACTTTGTGTACGTACCGGTATTCGTATAGGAAGGAAAGGATAGATTATGATAAACGATATAGAGCTGCGGCGAGATTGCTGTTGCTTTACGGGCCATCTGCCAGAAAAATTGCAGTCGTCTGCATCGGCCATACAGGGGGCGCTCAGCGGGGAAATAGATCAGGCGATTGCAGAGGGTTATACTATTTTCATTTCCGGCATGGCGCGGGGAACCGACCTTTGGGCGGCAGATTTGGTTTTAAAGGCGCGGGAGAAAAATCCCTCCATTCAGCTTTTTTGCGCGATTCCCTACGACCGCTTTGCAGAAAAATGGCCGCCGGACTGGCAAACGTTATATTACCGCGTACTGACACAGACGGACGACCTAAAGGTCTTTTACCCCTATTTCACCTATGCCGCTTTTCAAGTTCGCAATCGCTGGATGGTAGACCGCTCCTCCCGCATAATCGCGGTTTATAACGGCGCACAGGGCGGAACCCGCCATACCCTGCGGTACGCCGAAAAGCGGCGTACCGAAATCCGCTGTATACGCGACTGCGTATAATCCGGCCTCGAAAAGGGCGAACCGCCTGCTGGGGCGCCGTCGGGCATATGATCCTTCCAAAGGGGGATAGCGGTTGCTTTTGTCCATCCCATCGGGTATAATAACCTATTATACTCGACCGACGGACCCATACGCTCTGCTGCGCAGCGTCTTCCAACCCGGAAAGCGGTTTGCGGCCAAAAATCGCAAGCCCAGGACGGCGGCAATGTCCACAACACACATCGGAAAAAGGAAGCGATATCATGTCTTATCTGTTTGAGCTGCATTACCATACCCCCCAGACCAGCTACTGCGGCAACGTTCCGCCGGCCCAGGCCCTGCCCAAGTATAAAGAGGCGGGCTATGCCGGCGTGGTGGTCACCGATCATTTTTACAAGGAATGGTTCGAGGACAAGGGGGACTTGCCCTGGGAGGAGAAGGTGGAGCTGTGGCTTAAAGGCTATCGGGCGGCCCGGGAGACGGCCGATCAGTTAGGTGATTTTACGGTACTTTTAGGCATGGAGCTACGCTTTACAGACAATATCAACGACCACTTGGTCTACGGTATCGATGAAGCGCTGCTCAAGGAATATCCCGAGCCCTACCTGATGACCCCGGCGGAATTTCGCGCCTTTGCCGACGCCCATGGCCTGTTTTTCGCCCAGGCCCATCCCTTCCGTTCGGTATGCAGCCCACGCAACCCCGCCGACCTTCACGGGGTGGAGGTTTTCAACGGCAACGGCCGGTGGGACAGTCACAACGACCAGGCGCGGGCCTTTGCGGAGGAAAACGGCCTGGTCCAGCTCTCGGGCTCGGACTTCCACGAGTGGGAGGACCTTTGCACCGGCGGCGTATATCTGACCCAGCGTCCGGCCGATTCCAAGGCGCTGGCCCGTCTGCTTTTCGACGGCGGCGCGGAAAGGCTGGCCCAGTCCGAATAGTAAAGAGACCAAAGGCCGGCCGCTTGTATAACACGGGCGGGCGGCAAAAAACAATCGATGGCTTTGTCGTTTGACCGGAAGAAGACGCGGATAGAATGCAGCGGCGGATGCTGTATATTTCGGCGGCGGCTGTCCGGCCGTATTGTCGCCTTTTTTAAAAGGCGGGGACAGAAAACAGCTGCGCCGGTAGTTTACGGCCAGCCAGTCTACAAAAGAAGGCGGCGGACGATTGGAAAGCCCAGCCGCCAAAACAGAAAAAGGCCCCAGGGACGTTACGCGACGCGCTGTCCAAATCGTAAGGACAGTGCAAAAGCCGCCCCGGGGCCTTTTATATGTATGGACTGTATACGCGCCATGCGTTTTACGCATGGGAATTTACGCGTGGGAGAGGACCGGAAATTGCAAACGTTCGGCCGCAAAGGGCATATCGCCGCCCTCCAGAACAAAGAGATAATCGTCGGTTTCAACGGGTCGGAAGACGCAGCCCGTCCCGTCCAGGGGGGTAAAGCCCAGGTCGGCCCGCAGGCCTCCTATTTGGGCCAGCAGGGCAGGCAGCGGCCGCCGGCCGGGGCCGAACAGGTCCAGGCATTCCAGGGTATCGCCTGCCAGACGGGCGATTACCGCCGTTTCCTCCTCCTCCAGGTAATACACCCAGTCCTTTAAGGAAAAGCCGCAGGAAAAGAGCAGCAATCCCCAGTTTTTCTCCATGGCCAGGGCTGAATAGGGGTTGGAACGGTCGAAGGCCGTCCGTAGCAGCTTCAGATCGGCGGGATTTGCCGTATCCAACCGGCGGCAGCGGCTTTTTCCGCCCCCTTGCGGCAGGGGCGTCGTACAGGCGTACTCGTACGCCCGGCGAAAACCGAATTTTGGATAGAAGTCCAAAACCGTATGGTTGGCGAAGAGGTAGATCCCGTCGCAGTTCTCCCGCCAGTCGGCCAGTACGCGCTCCATCAGCCGTCGGGCAAGGCCCCGTCCCCGATAGTTGGGGTGGGTCATGACCGTACCCAACTGGATATACCGCCGGGGCCTGCCCCGATAGGTCATATCCATCAAATTCACCGATACGTTGGCCACGGCCCGCGGTCCGTCCATGAGGGCGTAGGGGATATATAAATCGGTCCAGTAACCGGCGGCCTGCCAGCCCGAAAAGTCCAGACCGAAAACCGTCCGGGCCAGATCCATGAAGCTTTCCCGGGCCGCGGCGTCTGTACGTATATCCTTGCGAAGGACAAGAGACAAAGGGATCACTCCTTTTTCGATTCGCCCGGCGGCTGAACGGGCAGCCGAAACCAGAATCGACTGCCCTCTCCCGGCGCGCTTACGACCCCGTAGGCCGCCCCGTGCAGCTCCAGCACCGAACGGACGATGGACAGTCCCAGCCCCGTGCCGGACAGAGGAGATCCATCGGCTTCCGGGGTGGGCCGGGTCCGGTCCAGCTTGTAATACCGGTCGAAGATGCGGGGCAGTTCTTCGGCGGGAATACCCGGACCCCGGTCGCAGACCTCCACGAGAACATCTTCCCCCTCTGGGGCCTGCTCTACGGTTTGGCGGACCAGAACCCTTTTGTCCGTTCCCGTGTGGTTTAGGGCGTTACAGATGAGATTGTAGAGCACCTGGGCGATCCGGTTTTCGTCGGCGTTTACATAAACCTGACGGTCGGCCTCCAGCTCCACCGAAAAGCCTTCCTTTTCGGTCAGCCGGGAAAGGCGGCTGGTCAGCTCCTTAAGAGAGCCGGTCAGGTCGTAACGGCAGGGCGAGAGGGCCGCCGCTCCCGACTGCAGCCGGGATAAATCCAGCATGTCGCCTACAAGGTCGGTCAGCCGTTTGGCCTCCTCAATGATGATCTGGACATTTTCCGGGGTGTTTTCGCCGGGAATGTCCCGCATGGCCTCGCTGTAGCCGATGATCATGGTCAGCGGGGTGCGCAGGTCGTGGGAGACGTTGGCGATCAGCTCCCGCCGCAACCGCTCTACTGTGGCCAGCTCTCCGGCGGCGTAACGTAGGGTACCCGCCAGCTCGTCGATCTCCCGGTATCCGCCCGCGGGAAAGGAAACGGCGTAGTCGCCGGCGGCCAGCCGGGACGCGGCATCGTTCAGGCGGATGATGGGCCGGGAGATACGACGGGATATGAGAAAGGCCAGCCCTACCGCCAGCAAGGCCAGCAGCAGGGTAATACAGACCAACTGAATCCGCAGAGTGGAGACGGTGGCGTCCACTGGGGTAATCATGGTGTCCAGAAAAAGGATAACCCGGCTGCCATCGGCCTTGTCCACTAGCCGAACGTAGACCATACTTTGAGGTTTGCCCATGGGAACGATCTCTTGTTCCCCCTTTGGCCCGTCCTTTTCCGGCAGGACAGGCGGACTGCCGGCCGACTGTTCCATACCGGGGAGCCGTCCCTCTGGGAAGGGACTCTGGCGGAACAGAAAGTTTTCATCCCGAAACAGGGTGATACTGCCGCCCTTTTCTTCGGCGGCGGCCGCCATTTGGTATAAGGCATAGGCGTTGGCGCTGTGGATGGCGCAGGTCTGGCTGGCCTCGGCGGAGGCCAGTCTCTGATAGGAGCCGTCCAGGGCCAGTACGCAGACCTCCTCTTGCATGGCGATAGTCTCGGCCAGCGCGGACAGGTCGCCGCCGTCCAACTGGCGTACGATGGAGTCGGCCGCCTGTTTTATGAAGCGGGTTTTGACCATTTTATAGAAGCTGTCCAAAAAAACGGTTTGGAAGAGCCAGAGGAGCAGAAGTAGCACGGCGATAAAAAGGGAGAGATAGCAGAGCACCTTCCATTTTATTCCCAGCGGCTGGCGTTTGGCTTTAGCCTTCAAAACGGTAACCCACCCCCCGTAAGGTCACAATGCAGCCGCTGTAGGGTCCCAGACGCTTGCGCAGCAGCTTGATGTGGGTATCCAGGGTACGGTCGTCGCCGCAGAAGTCGTAACCCCAGACCTCGGTGATCAGCTTATCTCTAGTCAGGGCGACGCCCCGGTTACGCACCAGGTAGAAGAGCAGGTCGTATTCCTTGGGAGACAAGGCGGTCCGCCGTCCGTCCACCTCCAGGGTGCGGCCGGTAAAGTCCACCGTCAGGCCCTGGATGCGCACCACCTCGTGGGCTGGGACGATGGGCTGTACAGCAGGCTCGACAGGAAGCGGTCCGGCCGTCCGGCTCAAGATGGCCCCTACCCGCATCATCAGCTCCTTGGGAGAGAAGGGCTTGACCACATAGTCGTCCACCCCTAGCTGAAAGCCGTGGATACGATCATATTCCTCCCCCCGGGCCGACAGCATGATTACCGGCGTCCGGCTTTGCTTGCGAATCTCGACCAGGGTGGAAAAACCGTCCAGCTCGGGCATCATCACATCCAGAATGACCAGGTCGAAGGGCTCCTGCCGAAACCGTTCCACCGCCTCCATGCCGTTTCGGGCCTCAGATACCTGGTAGCCCTCGAAAAGGGCATATTTTTTAATGAGCTCCCGGATACGGGTCTCGTCGTCGGCAATCAGCAGCCGCATGGCCTACCATCGTCCTTTCTCTGTTATTTTCCGTATTGTAACACGGAATTGTGACGAACAGATGATGGTAGAAAATGTTTTTCCCTTAGCGTTCATGAGACTGCCCGTCCAATCCATCATCGTTTATCCTTCGGAGGCCGATTCTAAAATTTCATCTAAAATGTCATCCATTTCGTCCTTTTCAAGATTAAATTCTTCCAATACCCCGGTTTTTAAATTCTCATCTAGTACACACCCGGTATCTTCATCCATGGAATCGAAATCTTGGCTTGATATCATGTTATATTCTTGAAATTTTCGGTTATAGTCTGCTTAATTTCGTTTCGTTGTTTTCTATTTATAATAGCATCTCCTTTTGCTTATATAGATTGTCAAAGGCAATCTATATAAAATGGCCATCCGGGCCGTCCCGCCCCGGGATCTTTCAGATTTAATACGCCTGCCCGCTGGAGCGGGCAGGCTTTTTTCCATCTAAAGTCCCCCGACCGAACGGTCATTTTTATCATCCACCGCTTACGCCGCTTCCCTATTCAAAGCGCCTTTAGCAAAAACAGCTCCTGCGGCTGTTGGAAGGGGGTGCCGTCCAGAAAAAGAGCGCCCCGGTCCCGGTAACCCAGCTTTCTGTAAAAATGCTGAGCCGGTTCGTCCACCTGGGTGGAGGTGAGAACCATGGTATACCCCAGCGTCCGCATTTCCGCTTCCCAGTGCAGAACCGCCTGCCGGCCCAGTCCTTTGCCGCGGCTGGACGGCTGTAAATAGAGCAGAGTCAGGAAGGGGATGCTGTCCCAAAACAAATTGTAGCGCATGACCCCTACCGGTCGGTCGCCGTCGCAAAGGACGTACCCTCGTCGGTCCCGGACCTTGGCCCCAAACTCACTTTCGGGCAGATGCCGGTCCAGCGCAAACCAAAAAGACCTGTCGCTTTCCCGCGCATATCGAATCACAAACATACCTTACCCCCATACCGGCCAAATGTTATATGCTTTTATTCTATCACGTCCAGGCGCGTCGTGTCTACTTCAAGTATGCACAGAGGGAAAGTCACTTTATAAAAGATAGTTGCTTCGCAACTATCTTTTTGCGCATCTGTCCGCCGGGCGGGCAGACGCTTTAAATGTAAAATGGCCCCAGGCTATCCCGACCTGGATGGCCGTTTTTTATAGATTGCCATAGGCAATTTATAAAAAACGAATTTTGCACTGATTGGAAGTTTGTTTTGAATATGTGCAAGAACATGATCTTTCGTGAAATGTGATATACAAGTATAGCAGCATAGGACTTGACAGTAAAAACGGCCTCCCGCGCCCCTTTTATCAAGGGCTCAAGAGGCCGCGCCGCCCCAGACGGCTGTCGGGTTACTGAATCGGGATCCTGCGGCCGGACAATCCGTCCTCCGGCCGGGACTTTGGCAGACAGACCGTCAGCAGTCCATCCTGATAGGAAGCCGTTATCTCCTCGGACCGTACCCCGGCTAAGGTAAACTGCCGGCAGAAGCCGTCCGCCGACTTGGTATGGGACGAATCGTCCCGCCGCCGGACGGCCCGGACGGTAAGAAATCCATCCTTTACCTCCAAGCAAATGTCTTCCCGTCGAAAACCGGGCAGGGCGATTTTGAGAAGATACTGTTCCCCATGGTCGGAAAGTTCCGAGCGAAATGGACCAAAAATAGCTCCTAGCCCGTCAAACAGGCTGCGCTCCACCTGATTGAAATATCGGAAAATCTCATCTTCCCCGCCATAGGGCTGCATATCGGACATAGCCCTTCCTCCTTTATTGAGAATAAGGGGCGGTAGTCTGCCCCTCATCAGCATATGCGGAAGTTATTTTCTCTGTCCTCGCTGAATCGGCGCGCTGCGCAGAATAAAAACGAAATGCATTTATTATACCTATAATTAAATATATTGATATGTATATTAATATATTTAATAAAAATATTGACAAATACAATTAAATAAATTATATTATAAATACGGTAAGGAGATGAGGACATATAAAAAAGATTATTAGCCGGTGTCCGGTATGTAGCAGCGAACTGACAGTGGCGCGGCTAAAATGCGACGCCTGCGATACGGTGATCGAAAATCATTTCAGACTGAGCAAATTTGATTATCTGTCGGACGAGGAACTGTATTTTACAGAGACCTTTATTCGCTGTCGGGGAAACATCAAAGAAGTAGAAAAGGAACTGGGCATATCCTATCCGACCGTCCGCTCCAAGTTGGATGGGGTCATTAAAAAGCTGGGCTACGACGCGGTCTCGGACGAGCGAAGGCTGAAAAAAGAGGAGATTTTAAAGGCTCTGGAAAAAGGAGAAATAACGGCCGAACAGGCCATTGCACAGTTGAAATAAATCAGAAGGAAGGAAAACAGCATGGATGATAAGCTGCGCATTTTAAAAATGGTTGAGGAGGGTACCGTCACAGCCGAGCAGGCCGCCGAGCTGCTGGCGGCTCTAGGTACGGAGCTGCCGGCCGAGCGGAGCGAACCTGACCGGAGCGGCTATGATAAAAAGCTTTTTCGGGTGCTTGTGGAAAGCGTGGAAGGAGACACTGTTAAAATTCAGTTTTCGGTAGGCGCTGTTAAAAAAATTTTAAGGGCCACCGGTAGGCTTCCTATACCCGAAAAGGAGCTGCGCGGCCTTGACCTCTCTGACGTGGTGGACGCGGTTGCGGAAAGTCTGGACAGTGAAATCGACGGAGAGTTTGTCAACGTGGAAGGCGCGGACGGAAGCGTCGTGCAGATATACGTTGATAAATAGCGGTAAGCTATGAGAATTCGAATCAAGTCGGACGGTTTTCGTATGTTTTTACCTCTGCCGGTCTCGTTGCTTGGTTTTGTAATCCGCTTGCTTCCCGACCGGCTGTTTACGAAAATGCAGAAGCATACCCCCGCGCCCTACAACTGTCTGCTGACCAAGGAAAGCATACGGCTGTTGGCGGCGGAATGCCTGGCTGTATCTAAAGAATGTAAGGGACTGGAAGTCTTACAGATACGGGCGCAGGACGGTACTTTCGTTTCTATCAGGATGTAAAAAGGCCGCTGGGACAGAAAAATTGTCCCAGCGGCCTTTTGCGTCTAAAAACGTGTATGGCATAACACGCTGCGGTCTTCCGCCCGCCCAATCCCAAAACGCTGCCGCTCCTTCTCCATCTTTGCCGCCCAATAGGTATCTGCCGGGATTGTATCGTAAAGATATACGGCGCGCAAGACATCTTTAGTCTGCCGCTCCAACGGCGGCGTCTGCATCTTAAGGTTCAAAAGCAGGAAGCTGCACGGCCGACTGAGGACGCCGGCCGTTGTTGGCAAAGCCGCCTGCGGCTCTGTTTGCGAACTATAATTAGTCGCTTGCCGGATTTGACCGTACGCGCCTTTTTATTTCTCCTTTTTTGGGGATACGCGCTTTTTGACCCTTTCTTTTTCACGTCGCTGAACAAGGATTTGGGCTCAGCCGTTAAATCCTTTTTGCCAACCTTTCTGCTAAACGGCGGCGAACCTCCTTTTCCCTTTGATATGGAAGCTGAACGGCACACGGATCTCCATTACCGCAGCGGAAGTCATAGCTGTTATCATAACCTTTTTTCTCATAGGAAACCCAAAAAGTGTCGGTATTGACCGGCCGGGAACGCATGCCGCGCAGAGCGGAACGGACTCTGGCCAAACGAAAGGGCGCGGCCCTTTGGAGCTGCGCCTTTTTTGAATTTACCCGGATGCGCGCCGGCCGAAAGAAGGCTCATCTATACGCTTCGCGTATATTTTTGCAGGGACTCTTACGTCTTGTAGAGGTCGTCCCTTCGCGGGAAGCGACGAACAGCCAGAGGCTGTTCGCCTATGCGCTTCGCTTTGCGAAGCGTCCCTTCGCGGGAAGCGACGAACAGCCAGAGGCTGTTCGCCTAATGCCCCGCAAAGAAATCTATGTCTATTTGGTGCCGAAAATACGGTCGCCGGCGTCGCCCAGGCCAGGGACGATGTAGCCGTGGTCGTTGAGACGCTGATCCATAGCCGCGCAGTATACGGGGATTTCCGGATGCGCCTCGGTAAAGGCCTTCATACCCTCGGGGGCGGCCAGAATGCACATAAACTTGATGCTCTTGGGATTGTGCTGCTTAATCAGGTTGATGGCCGCTACGGCCGACCCGCCGGTGGCCAGCATGGGATCGACTACGATAACGTCCCGCTCGTTCATATCGCCGGGAAGCTTGCAGTAATATTCTACCGGGTCCAGGGTCTCGGGATCCCGGTAAAGGCCGATGTGTCCCACCTTGGCGGCGGGAACCAGGGTAAGAGCTCCCTCCACCATGCCCAATCCGGCCCGGAGGATGGGGATAAAGGCCAGCTTCCGGCCGTCCAACACCTTGGTGCGGGCGGTGGCCACCGGCGTTTCCACATCGATTTCCTTGAGGGGCAGGTCTCTGGTAGCTTCATAGCACATAAGGGTGGCGATTTCATTGACCAGTTCGCGGAACTGCTTAGAGCCGGTATTTTTGTCCCGCAGGATGGACAGCTTGTGCTGAATGAGGGGATGGTCGAACATGTGGATATTCTCTTTCATCTTTATAACACCTCCCGCGCCGCAGCGCGAATTTATTTTCCTTGCGTCTCCCGGAACTATTCCCTCTCCAGGGCGGTAATCATATCTACCCGTCGCTGATGGCGGCCGCCCTCAAATGGGGTATCCACAAAAAGGTCGCAAAGCTCCAGCGCCGTGCCGACGCCGATGACCCGGCCGCCCAAGCAGAGAATGTTGGCGTCGTTATGCAGGCGGGTGTACTTGGCGCTAAAATGCTCCGAGCAGGCGGCGGCCCGGACGCCCCCAACCTTGTTGGCGGCCAACGACATGCCGATGCCGGTGCCGCAGACAAGGATACCCAGCGCGCATTCCCTGGCCGCTACGGCTTTTGCAAGGGGCGCGGCGACGGCCGGGTAGTCCACCGGCGTATTTTCATGGACGCCAAAATCCTTTACCTCGAAACCTCGTTGGATCAGATGCGCTTTAATGGCCTCCTTGTGTTCGAGGCCGCCGTGATCGCAGCCGACGGCGATGATGCGTTTTTCCATATAGGGTTCTTTCCTTTCCTGCTGATTTCCCGGATTTTTTGTCGAAACAGACGGCGTGGGAACAGACGTCCCCAGAGCTTGTTTTTGCCCATAGCCGCCTGTTTTATTTAGATTTGATAAGTCAAAACGATGTATAGATTGGTCTGCGGCCCATATAAGCGAATGACCTTTGTCTATTCTAGCGACCCCGGCGCTAACGCGCCTCTGGATGTTTTTCAAGGGGACGCTTCGCTAAGCAAGGCGTCCCGGCAGGGGTAAGCGACGCAGGGACGCGCAACGGCGAGACGTCAGACGCTAGAGCAGTCCCTGTCCTGACCTCTGCGCGGCCTGCTTCTTTTTTAATTCCCGCTCGGCCTGGGGAAGACGCAGATAGATGGGGCGCAGTTCCTCAGCTGAAAGGACCTGTCCGGCGGCGAACATCCGCTCTGCGGCGGCGGCCACCCCTGAAGCTCGCTGGAAACGCAAAGGCTCGGCGGCCAGCCGCAGGCCGGGAATCCGGCCGCCCAGCCTTTGCATGCAGAGCTCCGCCCCGTCCCCCGCCAGCAGGACGGGAAGACCCTGACAGGAGTACGTGCAAGGGGACTGGTCAGAGCCCTGCTGCAGGCGCTGCTCCAATTCATCCCCCAGCTGGTCGATCATCAGGGCCCGGTCGGGACAGAGGCGATGAATTTGGCCGCCCTGTCGATGGAACAGAGCGTTGTACACCTGATTGCACCGAGCGTCCATGACGCAGCAGAGCAGGGCGTCGTCTGTCCGGGGGTCGGGAGAGCCGCCAGCCGGCGGATTCTCCGCTTCCCGGCCGCCCCGCAGATTTTCGGCCATGGCCTCCAGAGTGGAGACGGCGGCACAGGACTTGCCGGCCGGCCAGGCCATACC
>JAAVYX010000137.1 GCA_022791355.1 Clostridiales bacterium
ATATACGAACGCCGCCATTTCACAGGACTGTGCAATCAGAGTTCCGACTAACTTTCTCATGAGGTCAATAAATTCTTTCACCGATCCTGGAAAGGGATGCGTACCGTTTTGTAATCTTTTGTAACTTTTTTGTGATTTTTTCGTTTTAAGCCTTGCAATATCCGCTGGGTTTGTGTAAAATGAATACGTGTTAAAAGAGAGAACTGTTCAAATTGTGCGCAGATACAGATAAGAACAAAAGAGGGGAAGAAAAATTATGTCGAATCGGCTGTTTCAGGGCGTTGTCCATCAGATGCGCGATGCGATTGACCGCACCATCGGCGTGATGGACGAAAATTACACCGTCATCGCTTGCAGCGAGCTGGGCAGAATCGGAGAAACCCAGGAATTGAATCTGGCCTCCATCACCGGTACCGAAACCTTTGTCCGCGGGCAGTATACCTATAAGCCCTTCGGCAACGCGCAGCATCCCGAATATATCCTCTTTGTGGAAGGCAACGACGCCCAGGCGGCCAAGTACGCCGCTATGCTGGCCGTCTCTTTGAGCAGCATTAAGTATTATTACGATGAGAAGTACGATCGGGGCAACTTTATCAAGAATATCATTCTGGATAATATCCTGCCCGGCGATATCTATATCAAGGCCAGGGAGCTGCGCTTCAACAGCGACGTTACCCGCACGGTCATTCTCATTCGGGTCACCACCCGCAACGACGTGTCGGTTTACGACATTGTACAAAACCTCTTCCCCGACAAGAGCAAGGACTTTGTCATCAATATAAACGAAACCGATATCGCTCTGGTCAAGGAAACCAAGGTCAATATCGATTTTAAGGATTTGGAGAAGCTGGCCCGTTCGATTGTGGATACCTTATCCGGCGAGTTCTACACCCACGCGGTGGTCGGCATCGGCACCACGGTTGAGGGGCTCAAGGATCTGGCCAAGTCCTTTAAGGAGGCCCAGGTGGCCCTGGAGGTCGGTAAGGTCTTCGATACCGAAAAGGCCATTGTCAGTTATGATAACTTAGGCATCGCCCGGCTGATCTATCAGCTGCCCACCACCCTGTGCGAGACCTTCTTGAAGGAGGTCTTTAAGCGGGGGTCTATCGAGAGCCTGGATCAGGAGACCCTGTTTACCATCCAGCGCTTCTTTGAAAACAATCTGAACGTTTCCGAAACCTCCCGTAAGCTCTTCGTCCACCGGAACACCTTGGTCTACCGGCTGGAGAAGATCAAGAAAATTACCGGATTGGACCTGCGGGAGTTCGATCATGCCATCGTATTCAAAATCGCTTTGATGGTCAAGAAATATTTGACCGCCAATCCGGTGAAATATTAAGCGCGGGGTTGACCGAGCTTTGGATAAGCCCGGCCGGCCCGGCATCCCGGTTTTACGGCGGCCGGAAATCCCTGTATCCAAATGAAAATCTACAGAAAAGGCTGTGAATCGCCATTTATACCGATACGCATCAAGCCGGCGCGCCGCCCGTCCCTTCACGGCCGGCGGCTAAGCCGCTTATTGAATTTCAAGGGGTTTATAAGACCTATGCCACCGGCACCCACGCTCTGCGGGATGTGAACATCAAGATCCATCCCGGCGAGTTTGTTTTCGTGGTGGGCGCTTCGGGCGCTGGTAAGAGTACCTTTATGAAGCTGATTATCCATGAGGAGAAGCCCAATGCCGGCGAGATCATCGTAAACGGCTACAGGCTTTCCCATATGAAGCGGCGGCAGGTCCCCCTGCTCCGCCGTACCATGGGCATCGTTTTCCAGGATTTCCGTCTGATTCCCAATATGGACGTCTTTGAAAACGTCGCCTTCGCCATGCATGTGGTGGGAGCCAACAACCGGGAAATCCGCAAGCGGGTTTCCTATGTGCTGAATCTGGTGGGGCTGGGCGGCAAGGCCCGGTCCAGACCGTCTGAGCTTTCGGGCGGCGAACAGCAGCGGGTGGGTCTGGCCCGGGCGCTGGTCAACCGCCCCAGCCTGCTGATTGCGGACGAGCCCACCGGCAATGTGGACCCCAATATGTCCTATGAGATTGTGGAGCTGCTCACCGAAATCAACCGGCGGGGCACCACAATTCTGATGGTAACACATGAACACCAGCTGGTCCGGGATTTCAATCGCCGGGTCATTATGCTGGAAAACGGTACCGTTGTGGCCGATAATGAGGATGGTGGGCTGCAATGAAATTGAGAAGCGTGCGTTACTTAACGGTTGAGGGCTTTAAGAATATCTGGGTCAACCGTTTGATGTCCATCGCCTCTATAGGCGTTTTGGTCGCCTGTATGCTCATGATGGGCGTGGCGATTATTTTGACTTTAAATGTGGATAAGGCATTGGGCCAGCTGGAAGAGCAGAATGTTGTCATGGCCTATTTCGACGATACCTTGAGCGAGCAGGAGGCGAGAGCCGCCTGTACGCAGCTCGGCCAGCTGGACAATGTGGCCACGGCCGAGTTTATATCCAAGGCCGAGGGGCTGCAGCGGCAGATGGAGACCATGGAGGATTCCCAGAAGGAGTACTTCCAGTGGCTCCAAGACGACAATCCTCTGCCCGACAGCGCCAAGATTATCCTTTCCGATCTTTCCCAGTTCGACAGTACGGTGGAGCAGATCAAGAATACCCCCGGCGTGGCCCGCATTAACGAACAGCGGGACCTGGCCATGAAGATATCCTCCATCAAGCGGGCCCTGACCATGGCCGGCGGCGGCGTCATCGGATTGCTGCTGCTCATCGCTTTGGTCATCGTGGCCAATACGGTGCGGGTGACCATGTACGGCCGCAAGCTGGAAATCAGCATTATGAAGGCGGTGGGCGCTACCAACGCTTTCATTCGCTTCCCCTTTGTGGTGGAAGGCGTGGTGCTGGGTATTCTTTCGGCCGGCGTAACCACCGGCGTGATTTATTTGGTTTATAAGGCTGCCATGGGCGTCATGGAAACGGCCTTGAATATTCAAGCGATTCCCTTCAGCCAGTTTGTATGGCCTCTCTTCGGCATATTCGCGGCCATGGGAATCCTGACCGGTCTAATCAGCAGTATCTTTATGATCAGCAAATATTTGCGCAAAGAAGGGAGCGAATTCCGTGCGTTGTAGGAAATTAGCGGTAATCGTATGCAGTTTGTTATTGACCTGTACGGTTGGCGCGCAGTCGGCCGGATTTGTAGCGAGCGCGGCCAGCAAAAGCCAGCTGCAGCAGAATGTGAATAAATATGCGAACGATCTCAAGAAGCTGGAGGATCAGCAGAAGCAGATCGCCGAGGATAAGGAAGCCCTCAAGCAGGACCAGGCCAAAAAGGAGCAGCTCAAGGAGCAGCTGCAAAGACAGATTTCCAATACCCAGCAGCAAATTTCCATTTGCAATGAGGAGATCGAAAGCCTTTCCTCTGAAATTTCCGACCAGGAAAAGCAGATTGAAGAGAAAGACGCGGAACTGGAGCGGAACAAGGAAACCTTTAAGCAGCGGGTGCGGGCCATGTATATGTCGGGCGGCAGCAGCGACCTGCTCATGCTGCTGGGAGCGGACGATTTCGCGGATTATTTAAATCGTTCCGAGCTGTCCCGCAGCGTTTCCCAGCATGACCAGGAGCTGATGGAGCAGATTGTAACGGTCATTTCCGACATTGAAGCGGACAAGGCTCAGATCGAGTCCAAGAAGGAGGAGCGTACCTCGGCCAAAAAGACGCTGGCATCTAAGCAGAAGGACTTAAAGGCGCAGATGGACGAGGTCAACCAGCTTCTGGAAGAAATCGAGGATAAGCAGGAGGAGCTGGACGATACCAGCGCCGAGGCCAAAGCGGCCATGGCGGAGGTAGACGGTCTGCTGGCCGACGCCCGTAAGAGCTTACAGGCCAAAATCGACGCGGAGAGGGCGGCGGCCGCAGCAGCCAACGCGAACAAAAAGCCCGGCGGCTCAAGTTCGCCTTCCGGCGGTTCGGGCGGCAGCTCTGTCATGAGCAGCAATATGTTCCTCTGGCCGGTGAGCGGCTCTTATACGATTACTTCTCCCTTTGGCAACCGTATCCACCCTATTTACGGTACAACGAAATTCCATAAGGGTACGGATATTGCAGGCGGCGGCATCAACGGCAAGCCCATTATGGCCGTCGAGGACGGGGTTGTCCTGTTGGCCAGCTATAACGCCGGCGGCTACGGCAATTACGTGGTCCTGGCCCACGGCACCCTCAGCGACGGGAACGGCTATGAAACCCTCTACGGGCATATGACCCGTTACATAGTCAGCGCGGGGCAGTCGGTCAAGCGCGGGCAGGTCATCGGTTATGTGGGCAGCACTGGGGCTTCCACCGGTCCGCATCTGCACCTGGAGGTGCACCGCAACGGCAGTCTGACCGACCCCATGAGCTACTTCAAACGCCTGGGTTAAGAAACACGAAAGGATAGTGGACGGTTTTGGTGATTCGTCACATGCGCAAGTCGGCTCTAAGTCTTCTGCTCTGCGGCGTGCTGGCGGCTTCGACGGCCTTTACGGCCGGCGCGGCCTCCCAGTCCGAGCTCAGCAAGCTGAAGAACGAGGCCAAGGAGCTGGAAAATAAAATCAGCGCTCTGGAAAAGGATGCGGAAAAGCAGGAGGAGCTGAAGGAAGAGTTCGAGAAAAAAATCAGCAACACCGAAAAGCAGATCGCTTTGTGCAGCCAGCAGATTGCGGGGCTGGACAGCGAGATCGATACCAAGGAAGAGGAAATCGGCCAAAAGAACACGGAGTTGGAGGCCAATAAGGAGACCTTCAAGCAGCGGATCCGCGCTATGTATATGTCGGGCGGCAATAACGAGTTGCAAGTCCTGCTAGGGGCCGACGATTTCGCCGACTATTTGGTAAAGGCCGAGTTGTCCCGCAGCGTTTCCGAGCATGATAATCAGCTCATGGAGGAGATTGTAAGCGCCATCAGCACGGTGGAAGAGGAAAAGGCGGCGGTAGAGGCCAAGAAACAGGAGCGCACCTCGGTTAAAAAGGAGCTTTCCAGCCAGCGGTCCGCCCTGAAGGCTGATTTGGCCGCGGCAGACAAGGTGATCGCCAAAATCGACCAGGCCAAGGATAAGGCCGAGGACGAAAAGGAGCAGAAGCAAAAGGCCATCCAAAAGGTGGAGGATGAGATTGACAGAGCGGCCAAGGCCGCCAAAGCAAGCGCTAGCTCCGGTTCTGGCTCCGGCAGTTCCAGCATTAAATTTACCGGAAACGGTTTTGGCTGGCCCTGTCCCGGCTACTACGGCATCACCTCCGGCTATGGTTCCCGCTGGGGACGGCTGCACAAGGGGATTGATATTTCCGGCAGTGGCATCTCCGGCCGGCCTATTGTGGCGGCGGCGTCCGGCACGGTAATTGTAGCCAGCTATAACAACGGCGGCTACGGCAACTATGTGATGATCAACCATGGTAACAAGAACGGCGACAACTATATCACCCTCTACGGCCACATGACCAACTATATCGTCAGTTCTGGCCAGTCGGTCTCCAAAGGCCAGACCATCGGTTATGTAGGCAACACCGGCCGCTCCACCGGTCCCCACCTGCATTTTGAGGTGCGGGTGAACGGCACGGCTAAAAATCCATCGCAGTTCTTTTAAACCGGGGATTTACGTAGAATAATAGTAGAATTAATAGTAGAATCGCTTTGCAGTTGTTATTCTCAAACCTTACGGTTGGTTACGGCGGCGGTCCATTATACCCGTGCGTGGGCCCACGCGCTTTGCGCTCTGCCGGAGGTCTGGCCGGACATGAGGGACCGGAGGGTCAGGGATGTCATTATGCCATACTTAGATCTGTTAAAAAAATCCAAAAAATGGTCTGTTTCTACTGCGAAAGGGCCGTTGACTACATCAAAAATGCTCGGAATGGATACGCGAAACGTAAATTTTGCGAAGCCCACTAGCGCTTCGCTTTTCTCAAGTCCCGGTCTGGCGTTCCCGATTTGACCTTTGGCCAAACCTCTAAAATCATCCGTTTTAGGAAGCGCTTTAGCGCCGGGACCGCCAGAATGTCCAAAGGACGTACATATAGATAGTCTTAACGCTATTCCTGCGCTTTTTTCTTTGCGTCTGTCACTTTACAGCGAAATATCCAGCATTTTTTATTTTTCATACAAGGCCTAGCCCGGCCGTTTAGCCGCGGCCGCCGGATATATAAGCGGGAGGTATTCGCATGAATAAGAAGGTCCCCGTCGGCCTGACGGTTTCCCTTATGATTATCACAGCGGCCCTGACGGTCTGTATCACCATGCTGGTGTCCCAACAGGTTTTCAGCGGCACTCTGTCGGGTCTGAGCAAGCAGCGCTCCCTCTTTGACAAGCTCTACGAGATAGATGAAAAAATCGATGCGAACTACTACGGCGAGGTAGATAAAAAGAAGCTGTACGACGGGGCGGCCCAAGGCTATGTGGGCGGTCTCAACGACCCCTACGCCGATTATAAAAGTCTGGAAGACAGTAAGATAAGCGCCCAGGAAAATGAGGGGAAGACCCAGGGAATCGGCATCACAGCGGTGCAGCATCCCGACAATAAGACCATCTACATAGCCCGGGTGGACAGCGCCGGCCCGGCCATGCAGGCCGGTATCAAGGCGGGGGATGAAATTCTTCGGGTAGAGGGCCAGAATGTGACGGAAATTGGATACGGCGAGGCCGTCCAGCTTTTAGCGGGTGAGGAGGGGAGCATGGTTTCTCTGTTGGTGCGGACCAAGGGAGAGGACGGCGCCGTTGCAGAGGTTCCCCATTCCATCGTTCGCTCCAAATTCATTCACACCAGTATTTATCCCCGTATGATCGGCAAGGCGGGATATATCCAGATCACTTCTTTTGACGACGCTACCACGGGCCAGTTCAAAGCGGCGGTGCAGGATCTGATGAAGCAGGGAGCAGACGGTCTGATTTTTGACCTACGGAATAACGGCGGCGGTCTGGTGGACGCTGCGGCGGCCATGCTGGACTATCTGCTTCCTGAGGGAGATATCATCTCGGCTACCTATGCCGACGGCAGCACCGAGGTGCTGCACAAGTCGGACGCTTCCCAGATTAACCTGCCTATGGCGGTTCTGACCAATGAGCGCACGGCCAGCGCGGCCGAGTTGTTTGCCGCCGCTATCCGGGACTATAACAAAGGGGTGCTGATAGGGGAGAAGACCTATGGCAAGGGGGTCATGCAGCGCACCTATCCGTTAAGCGACGGTTCCACCGTCAAATTTACCATTGCGGCCTTCAATCCGCCAAGCGGGGTCAATTTTAACGGCGTGGGCCTGACCCCCGACCAGAAGGTTATCTTGACCGAGGAGCAAAAAAAGTATTTCTATATGCTGTCCGACACGGCGGATCCGGTGATCGCTGCGGCGGCCAGCTGGGTGGAGACC
>JAAVYX010000138.1 GCA_022791355.1 Clostridiales bacterium
AGCCAGAGCAGTAAAACAGCGTAGCCGCAAGGCTACACTGTCTACATAGCAGCATATCACGATATTTCGGTCTTTAGGGAAACTTCCTTACGGAACACCATCCAAGGAGAGCGCCTTTTATGTTGTATATTCTGTTGGCGGCCGCCCTGCTGGCCCTCTTTCTTGGCTGGCAGAACAACGGCCTTACGGTCACCCGCATCCCCTTTTCCTCCCCCCGCCTGCCCGACGGGCTGACGGGCTACACCATTGTGCAGATTTCCGATCTGCACAGCAAACGGTTTGGAAAGGGGCAGCGACGCCTTTTGAAACGGGTCGCTCGGGAGCGGCCTCATATAATCGCCGTCACCGGCGATATCGTCAGCCGTGGAGACCGGAATTTCGGCCGTGCCGTCCTCTGCGCCCGTGGACTAGCCGCTATTGCCCCGGCTTATTTCATTCCCGGCAACCATGAGGCCGATCAAGCCGAATACGGCCGGCTGCGGCGGAAGCTGGAGGCGGCCGGCTTGATCCTGCTGGAGAACCGGGCGGCAGAGGCGCCGACTTCCGGCAGCCTTCAGCTCATGGGTATCGCCGATCCCCTGCCCCGCCGGGAGGAAAGACGCCTGACAAAGCAGGAACAGGATAAAACGCGTGCCGACCGGACGGCGTCCCTCTTGGCGAAACTTCCGCCGACCGATACGGGCTTTCGCCTGCTGCTAGCCCATCGTCCCGAACTCTTTGAAGTCTACATAAAGCACGCTGATCTAACCCTATCCGGTCATGCTCACGGCGGACAGGTGCGTCTGCCCGGTCTGCCTGGCTTGTATGCGCCAAGCCAGGGGCTTCTGCCCGGGTTTACGGCCGGACTCTACCGGCAGGGAGACAAAGGTATGATCGTCAGCCGGGGGCTGGGAGGTAAAAAATGGATTCCCCGGATTTTCAATCGGGCCGAAATCGTAACCGTCACCCTGGAAAAGACAGCGCCAGGCTGCAAAAATTCATAAAAGAACCCGCTGTAGGCTCTGGACATTTGGGAAAAAGTACGGTATAATTTGAAAGTTATCAGGGTATGCCTCAAAAGAGAGAAACGGTCCGATGGTTATGGACAAGCGGATGGAACCACCAAAAAAAGGCTGAAATCTCCATATGTATTTCCAGCCTTTTGGACCCGATAGCCCTCGCTTCCCTTATGGAAAACACGGCGATTTCCCTTTCCTGGGCAGCCCCTAGAATCTGACGGAAGGACATATAGGACATGCCGCCGGCAAAACCGGTCCTGCGCTTTCCGCCTACCGAAAGGAATGGATTGAATCGATGAACCTTATTAAAAAAGTCGCGGTGGGCCTGATGGCAGCCGCCCTGATGGTCTCGGCGGCCGCATGTCATCCCAAGGATGAAACGGCCATGACCATTGGAAATGTGAAAATCACCTCGGCGTTTTACATGTGCGCCTTGATGCAGGCCGACGGCGAAGGCCGCAGCAAGGTGGACGAGGCCAACAGTTCCGCCGGCGACAGCGCCGAGACTTCCTCCTCCGCTGTGGATTACTACAGCCAGAAGGTGGACGACACCGACTTCACTGCCTGGGTGAAAAACCGGGCCGAGGAGATCTGCAAAGAGTACGCCGCCTATGAAACCCGGTTCGAGGAGGCGGGACTCACCCTGGACGAGGAAACCCAGACCATGATCGACACCTACTGCGATATGTACTGGAACCAATACGGCTTATCCCTCTCCTATGGAGACAACGGGGTGGGCTTTGAAACCTATAAAAAATACTTCTCCTCTCAGTACAAGGCTGATAAATACTTTATGAGCATTTACGGGCCGGAAGGCACCAATCCGGTGCCCGAGGAGGAGATCAAGACCTTCTTCCTGGAGAATTATGCGGCCGCGCAGACCCTCACCAAGTCCTACACGACCGCCGACTCCTCCGGCAATTCCACTACCATGACCGACGAGGAAAAGACCGCCCTGAAGGAAAAATTTGAAGGCTACGCCCAGCGTCTGCGGGAGGGCGAGAGCTTCGAGACCATTTATGTTGAGCAGAATTCCAGTCCCCTCACTGCCACCGAGGGCGGCGCAAAGGATCCCTATATTTCCATCCTGGGCTCAGAGGATTCCGGAAGTTCTTCGGATCACTTTGCCGAGGTCAAGGGTATGGCCGTAGGCGAGGTCAAGGTGCTGGAGGATGAGAGCAGCGGCCTGACCCTGCTAGTCTGCAAGAACATCGAGGACGACGTTTACTACTATGAAAATCTGAAGGATCAGGTACTCTACAGTCTGAAGATGGAGGAAATGAAGCAGTCTATCACCGAATTTGGCAACTCCCTCTCCCTGGATAAAAACAATTTTGCTATCGATCGCTTTAAGCCCAACAAGATTAAATATCCCAACGCCGCCGCGTAAAAAAACCGATCCTAACGCCGCCGGAGTCTTCCGGCGGCGTTTTTTATCCCGCGGCGCGATTTTGCGGCTGAAAAAATAAAATGAAAAGATTGCAAAGGTGTAATCTATTGTAAAACTTTTGATATGAAAATGTAATCGGGTTTTAACGACTTTTGCCGGCCGGTCGGATATAATAAGAACATACCAAGAAGCCGAAAGGAGCGGGTCATATGTATAAACATCTTTTCACAGCGTTGGCCGCTTGTCTGCTGGTTCCGATCGCGGCCCTGTCGGTCCATATAAATCCGTCGGCTTCTTCCAAGGCTGTCGAAGCCGCCCCTGTGCAGGCGCAGAAAATGGACAGTCAGGAGCTGGGCGCTGTCAAGGCGCGGTTAAGCCAGCTGTTAGAGCTCAACCGGGCGTTTGACGACTGTATAGACGACGACCGGATTCTCATCGAGGAAGTTTCCACCGTCCTGCTGGATCAGGCGGTTGAGCTGCCCTCTGGCGAGTTGGTCATCCATCAGCAGAGCGTGTTGCGTTTTATCGAGGACCTTTACGGCAGGAAGGCTGATCCTGCCGCCGGCAAGTATGATTTTCTGACCGTACCGGATGGTTACTTTGCCATTCCGGCCCGGGGCTACGATACCTACTCTCATGAGATCCAGAACCTGCATGTGCTGGAAAACGGCGATATGACCGTTCTCTCGTCCATGTCGGTGAACCCCCACGACAGCGACACCTTCCAAATGCTGGTGGTCACCCTTTTTCGGCCCAATGCTAATTCTCCCTTTGGATACAATATCCTGCGGGCGGACATCATTCAATAGTTTTTTCCTTTTTCTCTGTTTTCCTCCATGGGAATAACTGCCGTTTCTTTGGAAACGGCAGTTATTCTTTTGTCCGATTCAGCTTAAGCCTCTATAATATATTTGTTCAAGCGGATTTGAAGTTATTCGAAACGGTCCCGATCATAATAAATAGCAATCGTATAAGCCTGGGAGGAAGCGAACGGCAAAATTTACGCAAAGCATATCATGCTTTGTTGCCCTCAAACAAACATAAACCCCGCCGGATGCGTTTGCATCCGGCGGGGTTGTCTATTTTTACGGGTTGTTAGCCAATCATTCGTCTCATGGATCTCGGAAAAACCATTTTCCATCCACTTCCACCAGACCTCCGGCTATCGTATTCCCATCCTCTCTGAGCCAAAAATTCCCGTACTTTTCAAGGAATTCTTCGTCGTCCTGAACGTCGAGATTTTCCCCAAATCATTCCTGTTCTACAGTCTTCATTGGAGAGCACTTCGGGCACCACTCGGTGTGCCCCGCAACAACGGCCTCACGCAAAGTTCCCCAACTGTATCCGGTAAATGGCGTATCGTCCGGAATCTTCATACAATCCGGATCCGCGTGAATTATGCAGTCATTCTCTTCCCAGAAAGCAAAGAGGGGGGTCCCGGATAAATAATGGTACTCCTGCTGCGGCGGTTTTTCTTTATCTATAGGTGGTACGATGGCCAACATATTACGCCTATCATCCTCATCAAAAGGCTTAGATTCCGCCGGCGTTTCCGCTTCGTCCGCTGGCTCCACAGCCGGAGCATCCGCAGGTGCTTCCTTTTCGACAACCGGTTCCACAACAGGAGCATCCGCCGGCGTTTCCGCTTCGTTCGCTGGCTCCACAGCCGGAGCATCCGCAGGTGCTTCCTTTTCTACAACTGGTTCCACAACAGGAGCATCCGCCGGCGCTTTTACTTCAGTTGCAGGCGCGGCATACGATGCGGAAGTTAGGACAAGCAAAATGGCCAGTATAAGAACAGGCGATTTTTTCAGCATTGTTTTCATATTGATTACCTCCATTTCAGCTATGTTCATATGCAGAAATTTTAGTTGTATAAATTATAACATATATTTATATAAAAATCAACCAATACAAAAAACTTGCTTCTCTGTTGCAAGTAAAACAGCTTTTTTAATTTGTCAAGTCTATTGCCATCAAACATAAACCCCGCCGGATGCGTTTGCATCCGGCGGGGTTGTTTGTTTTTACGGGTTGTTAGCCAATCATTCGTCCCATGGGTCTCGGAAGAACCACTTTCCATCCACTTCTACCCGGTCCTCTCCGCCGATTGTACGTCCATCTTCGTCCAGAAACCAATTTCCGATCTCTTCAAACCACTGTTCAAAATAGATTGGGTTCTGTTCATACCACCGCTCTTCCAGAGCGTTTGAGACATGCTTTTCATACCAGTTCCCATCCCATATTATACAGCACTTCTGGCACCACGTATCATGGCCTGCCGTTTTTGCCTCCTCCGGGGTTCCTTTAAAATATCCGTTAAAGGGCGTATCGTCAGGAATGGTCATACAGCCTGCGTTAATATGCACCTTATTGTCGCCTTCTTCCCAGAAAACAAGCCGGGCATGTTTTAGAGTAGAGTTATCGATCGTCGGCTCCTCCCTCTCCCCCGGACGTATTAGATATATCATATTACGTGTACCATCCGGATTGGTCAATACCCGATCTACATACTCCTCCCAGGTTTCAGATTCCATTGGACCACCACCATACAAAGGATAACTAGGCGCTTCCTCTTCGGCAGCGGGCTCCTCAGCGGTGGAGACTACAGCAGCTTCCTCTTCGGCAGCGGGCTCCTCAGCGGTGGAGATAACAGGCGCTTCCTCTTCGGCAGCGGACTCCCCGGCGGCGGAAAGCGCAGATGTTACCGTCTCAGCGGCAGACTCCACTGCGGCATGCGTCACAGGTGTTTCTGTTTCGGCGGCAGGCGCGGCATATGATGCGGAGGTCATGGCAAGCAACAGAGCCAATAATATTACGGGCGTCTTTTTCAGCATTGCTTTCATATTCATTCCTCCGTTTCATTATATTCAAATCAGGAGTTTAATCTATATAAAGCATAACATATACTGATATAAAAATCAAGCAATACTCAAAACCATACTTTTTATCATAAGATAACTAAATTACATTTTGACTGCTCTAATTTGTTGCTATCAAGTTTTAACCCCGCCGGACGCGCTGCATCCGGCGGGGTTTTTTGTTAAGGCATTATGGTGTCCTCATAGGGAATGAACCATGGCAGCCCATTCTCATCTACAGGGCTATTCTCACATATACCCGTTCCATCTTCCTTCAAGAACCAATTCCCGGTTTTTTCAAACCAATCTTCAAAATCATTGGAACCCGTCTTTTCATACCAGTTTCGATCCATCACCTTACAGCAACGTTCGCACCACGCATCATGACTTGCGGCAGCCGCCTGCTCCCGCGTTCCCCGGATAGGGATATCGTCGCTAGGCATGGATAGGCAATGTGGGTCAATGTGCGCTTTATTGTCGCCAACCTTCCAGAAAACAAACTTGGCATGCGCAACAGAAGACAAATCAACGGATGGAGGGAGCTTATCCGCCTCTTCCTTAGGCATTATATATAACATCCTGCGCCTACCGTCTCCCATATCCAATCTGCGATTTACATAATCTTACCAGCTTTCCGATTCCGCTGGAGAATCCCCAGAATGATCTGTTTCGGCAACAGGCTCCGCAACGACGGAGGATTCAAACGTTTCCGCCTCAGCGGCGGATTCCATGGCAGCCATAGATACTTGCGCTTCAATAGCGGACTCCGCAGCGACGGATGTCACAGACGTTTCTGTCTCAGCGGCAGGCTCCACTGCGGCGGAATCCATAGGCACTTCAGTTTCGGAACTCTCTGTTGAAGAAGACATATGGGCTTCCACTTCCGCAGCAGGCGCGGCATACGATGCAGAGGTCATGGCAAGCAGAATAGCCAGTAACAGAACAGGGGCCTTTTTTATCATCGCTTTCATATTGATTACCTCCCTTTCAGCTATGTTCATGTGCAGTATAGAAACAGAACGCTGGATATCAATTCTCTACTCACCACTGAACCCAATCCTGAAAATACGTTTTCTTGGAAATAAACACCAAGCTTCGCATGCCGTTATCATATGCGTAATTCGCCGCTATATCCGCTGTTCCATCCCCATTAAAATCTCCCGCTACAAACTTGCCGGTCACACAGCTAGCTTGAAAGCCGTTCATATCCGAATACCAAGCTTTCCACTTATTTAAGATCGACCCGGCCGAAGTCCAAACATGAATCTGTGCGGCGGTATCGCCATATCGAAACATGGCGGCTATATCGTCTTTCCCGTCTCCATTGAAATCTCCTGCGGCCATGCGGTCTGTCACGCAGTCGGGCGCATAGGATACTCTGTCAGAATACCAAGCCTGCCATTTGGGAAAACCGGAGCCGGTAGAGGGCCAAACATGAATTTCCGCCGCCGTTTCGCCGTATCGAAACATGGCGGCTATATCGTCCTTGCCGTCACCGTTAAAGTCTCCGGCGACCATACGTCCTGTCACACTACTGGGTGCGTAGGAAGATTTGTCAGAATACCAAGTTTTCCATCCAGAAAAGCTAGAACCGGTAGAGGGCCAAACATGGATTTCCGCCGCCGTTTCGCCATATTTGAACATGGCGGCAATGTCGTCTTTCCCGTCCCCGTTAAAGTCTCCGGCGACCATACGATCCCAAACCGCATCCGGCGAATAGGTAGACATATCGGAATACCAGACGCTCCAATCCCGAAAACTGCTGCCTGTGGAAATCCAAACGTGAATCTGCGCTGCAGTTGCACCGTATCGGTACATAGCAGCTATATCGTCCTTGCCGTCTCCATTAAAATCTCCGGCGACCACTCGGCCCGCCACAGCATAAGCATTATAATTCGTCTCTTTAGACGCACCATACCAAGTTTGTTTTTCAGAAAAAATATTACTTTTTGACAACTTTACATTTATCTGGGCCCAGTTATCCTCATAAGCGTCGATACAGGCTATATCAGCCTTTCCATCTCCGTTGAAATCTCCGGAAACGGTACGGTATGAACCCATGTCAAAATGCTGATACCCCATAATAACGGCACACATACTTGACGTTATTTTCGGTCCGCCGTTATAGCCAGCCTTTGTTTCATACGTGTTAATACCAATCACCTGATTGGAGCTGTTTATGACAGGGCCGCCACTCGTTCCTCTTACTGTATCACAATTATATTGTAGGTGGTAAGTGGTAGCTTTCCTTATTTTTCCGGGTGCACGATATTGATAACCTATTTTATCTTCTCCGCCAGGATATCCCAAAACAAAAGCTTGCGAACCCAAGGCTACGGCCGGCGTACTTAAAGATAAATACCCCACTAGGTCGCCAACCGGAAAATCCAGTTCAACAACAGCCCAATCCGTCTCCCCTTCATCTTTATTGGTATGCACATAATCATAATTGACATAGATTTTTGTTGCTCTATAAGGGCCAAAAGGCTTGTATGAACCATTTTTAGCAGGATAAAATTCAATATTTCTGTAAACCTTGCCCGTTTCCTTATCATATACGCAATGAGCCGCAGTTACCGCCCTTGTAGGACTAACCATAAACGCGCTTCCACTACCAACATATGGAACCGTCGTTTGCATCACAGCCTTATAAGGCTGTACAAACGTATTCGTAACCCTTACAGAATCATCCCCGCCGATAATAGCGGCCGGACTGATTCCGTCGTCGCTTTCCCCCGCGTAGCCCTCGGTTACGCAGTTATCGTACAGGCCCTTGGGAATTTCCAGCACATCCTCCTCGCCGGTTTCACAGTCAAAGCATACGACCCGGTCCACCTCGTCCTGGCCTTCCGAATACACCGGTTCTTCCACGGCCGGTATTTTCTCCGCCGCCTCGTCGTGCGCAATCGTATAGGACGGCGTGGTTAAAGCATACAGCAGGTTAACAGGGCCGCTCCCATCGTTTTTATAACAGGTCTTCTCCCTTTCATTGTCTCTCTCCTTAGCATAATATGAAAAAAAGGTATTTTTTGTGTCTATATTATACCATACATTGGAGAATAATCAAACGTGTTTTACCAGAAATGTTAAAAAATATTTCGGCTTTTTTCGACATAAAACAACAAAAAATTCATTTCCTTTTTGCATACCCGGCCAGCCATCTGAAAACCCCGGCCGCAGAAGCAGCCGGGGTTTGTACCGAACTTTACAGCCGCCGGCCATACCTTTCCCGTATAGCCAAACCGCCCTTTCTACGCCTTGCGGGCTAAAATCTTACAGATTTCCATCACGTCGCTTATCGTAAAGGCCTTGTCGCCGTCCAGGTCGCCCCGCAGCAGCTCCTCCTCGGTGGGAGCCTTTCCGGCCGACTGCCGGGCCAGCGCCTTACAGGCCTCCATCACATCCTGGATGGTAACCTCCCCGTCCCCGTCCAGGTCGCCGGGGGCAAAAACCGGGACCGGCCGCAAGCCGCCGACGGCTTCCCGGATGGCGGCCGCCGCCGCGTCGATATCGGTTTGGCCGGCCGTATCGGGCAGGCCGGCCGCGGCGGCCAGTGCCGCGGTCAAAACCGCCCAGCTTTCGGCCGTATAATCGGCCTCCCGCAAGGCCGCGGCCTCCCGGACCGCCGCGTCCAGCGCCGTGCGGTCGGCCACGGCCCGGCCGTAGGCCCCCACCTCCCAGAAGGAGGGGCGGCCCACCGTCCCGGAGGCGACCGTCAGCCGCAGATAACGGCCCTTACCCTCTACCGCAAGATCGCTTTGGGACTGATTGGCGCTGTTGTCGCCCGTAAAAATTTGGATATAGTCTTCCCCGTCCTCGCTGACCGACAGGGAAAAGGTATAGGTCCGCTTTTTGTCACCGTGGTTATTGCCGTCGTACCAGTCCACGCAGACCCGTTCCAGGTCGTATACGCCCTGTAAATCCACCGTCCACTCCATGGGGTAGATATCCCCCACGGCGTTGACCCGGGTGGAGAGCAGGCCGTCGTTGGCATCGGCCGCTACGTGACTCGCTTCCACCTGAGAGGCGCTGCCCGTCACGGCGGCCCGCACCGGCTTCCGGTAGGCCAGATTCCCCGCTCCCGTCTCTGTCGAACGGTACAGACGGTCAAAGGCGGCGTCCAGGGCGGCGCAGGCGGCTTGGGCCGCAGGCTGATCCGGGGAAGCGGCCAACGCCGCCCTGGCGTCGGTCAGAGCGTCCGTAAAGGCGTCCAGGGATTCCTTTGGATAGCGGCCGGCGGTGAGGAAGGGCTGTTCGGCGGTATACCGCTGGATCAGGGCCTCCAGGGCGGCCGCGTCCCGCCGGTCGCCGGTATCGGCGATACCCGAGGCCTGATAGAAAAAGGCGGCCATAGCGTCCCGCCACTTGACGGCCTGGATCTCCTGGGCCGCAAAGCTTTGGTCGATCCGTCCCCATCGCCCGCCGTCGATCTTCCCCTTCAGGCCGGCGAAGGCTTCCCGCATTTGGGTCACCCGGGCCGCGCCGTCATAAAATCCGTCGTACAGGCTCTGGATCATGGTCTTACCGTTTTGCATCACCCGGTCGTAGGGTACGTGATGGAACCAGCAGAGCAGCTCCTCGGGGCAGGTGTCGATATCGCCGAACTGGGCCCGGACGGCCGGGAAGTACTGGGCGGTCAGGTCGGTGGAGCCGCTGGCGTTTCGATTATGTCCCACCCCTGACCCGTCCACCGCGATATGCCCCTTCTGGTTGCGGCTTTGCAGGTCGGGGGCGAAGTGCTCCATATCCATGGTCATGCCCATGGCGTAGGGGGAGACGTAGGACTGGTAAATTTCCCAGGAGCCGTCCAGCAGGGTCTTGATGCAGGC
>JAAVYX010000139.1 GCA_022791355.1 Clostridiales bacterium
CGGGACCGCCTCTTGCGCTCGGTAACTCTACCTGCGAAAAAGCAAGCACATAGCTTACCGGGCAGCTCCCGCTCCCAGACGTTGGCGGCCGGCTGCTCGGGGCCGCCTCTTGCGCTCGGTAACTCTACCTGCGAAAAAGCAAGCACATAGCTTACCGGGCAGCTCCCGCTCCCAGACGTTGGCGGCCGGCTGCTGCGCTCGGAAAACGCAAATCCGTTCAGCCGGCAGCGCCCGCTTTCAACCTTAGGCCTGCACGATACCCGCGAATCCCAGGAAGGACAGGGAGACGATAGCCGCCGAGATCAGGGTGATGGGCAGTCCCTTCAAAGCCTCAGGAATATCTGCGGCCTCCAGCCGGGTGCGCACGCCCGAGAAGAGGATCATGGCCAGCATAAAGCCCAGACCCGCGCCCAGGGCGTTGACCAGGGACTGGCCGTAGCTGTAGTCCTTGGTAAAGTTCAAAAGGGTAACGCCCAGCACGGCGCAGTTTGTGGTGATCAGGGGCAGGTAGATGCCCAGCGCCTGATAGATGGGGGGCGCAAGCTTTTTCAGTACGATTTCCACCAGCTGAACCAGAGCCGCGATAATGAGAATAAAGACGATGGTTTGCAAATAGCCAAGCCCCCGGGGCACCAGCAGGTATGCGTAAATGGGATAGGTGGCGGCGGTGGCCAGCACCATGACGAAGATGACGGCGAAGCTCATACTGATCGCCGTATTGGTCTTTTTCGAGACCCCCAGGAAGGGACAGATGCCCAAAAACTTGGAGAGCACCATATTGTCGGTCAGGATACCGGCCAGCAGAATAGCGAGAAAGGTATTCATGCGACGTCGCCTCCTTCCTCACCGTCGGCCGAGGGACATTCCTTCTGACCGCATGCGGCGGCGGACGGACAGCCTGCGCAGCCCAAGGACCTCACCGGCTTCTTTCCGGCCCGCTTGGCCAGCTTATTGGCCAAGGCCACCAGGATACCGAAGACAAAGAAGCCCCCCGGCGGCAGAATGGCGATGAGCATGGGATCCATAAAGGCCGAGGTCACCGGCAGAGAGAAGACGGTACCCGCGCCGATAAGCTCCCGGATGGCTCCCATAAGCACCAGCGTGGCCGTAAAACCCGCGCCCATACCCAGCGCGTCCAGAATAGATGGCAAAACGGTGTTTTTGGAGGCGAACATCTCGGCTCTTGCCAAAATAATACAGTTGACCACAATCAGAGGCAGATAAATGCCCAGAGCCGTATCGATAGCCGGGGCGAAGGCCTTGACCAGCATCTGCACGATGGTGACAAAGCCGGCGATGATGGTGATATAAGCCGGGATGCGCACCCGGTCGGGAATGACCCTGCGCAAAAGGGAAATGACGATATTGGAACCCAGAAGCACGACGGTGGCCGCCACGCCCATGCCGATGCCGTTGACGGCCGCCGTGGTGACGGCCAGGGTGGGACAGGTGCCCAGAACCAGACGGAGCACGGGGTTTTCCTTGACAAGCCCCTTGGAAAAGATCTGCCCGTAGTTTTTCTTATCCGCCATCAGGAAATCCCCTCCTTCTCATGCAGGCGCAAAGCGTCGTTCACCGCCTGGACGACGGCCTTGGATGTGATGGTCGCGCCGGTCAAGGCGTTGATTTCGGTTTTACCCGCGCCGGTTTTGACCACGCCCAGCTGGCCGCTCTTGCCGGTAAACTGCTCGGCAAAGGCTGGATTGGTGGCGTTCTGCCCCAAGCCGGGGGTTTCGTCGGCGGCCGAGAGAATCTCCACCGCCGCCACCGTACCGTCGGGCGTGACGGCGGTCATGACCGAAACGTCTCCGCCGTAGCCCTTGGCCGAGGTGATATAAACAGCCCCGGCGGCCTTGCCGGATTTTTGGGCGATATAATAGGTGATCTGCCGTCCGTCCAGCTCGCCCGTCTTTTCCAGATACTCGTCGGCGGACAGGACCCGGGCCATGGCCTCGCCCTGATTGGCCGCCTGTAATTCGGCGATTTTGTCCTTGGTGACGGCGTTGGTCCCGGCTAGGGCGGCCGTGACCAGGGCGCAGATCAGGCAGAGGGTGATAGTGGGCCGCAGAATGCCCTTGGAGGAGGATTTTTTACTTGGCATTTCCGGCCGCCTCCTTCCGCTTTTTCTCCTTGACAGTCCCAAAAGGCTTGGGGGCGGTCAGTCGGTTGATATAAGGCGTGAGAATATTCATAAGCAGGATGGAGTAGGACACGCCCTCGGGCAGAGAGCCGAAATGCCGGATGACCGCGGTAATCAGGCCGCAGCCCACGCCGAAGATCAGCTGACCCTTGAAGCCGGAGGGAGAGGTCACATAATCGGTGGCCATAAAGATAGCGCCCAGCAGCAGGCCGCCCGACATCATCTGGTACAGGGGATTTTCTCCAAAGATCCACATCATGCCGCCCACCGTCAGAATAAAGGCCAGAGGGGCGGTAGGCGTAATGACCCGGCGGAGCAGCAGGTAGATGCCGCCCACCAGCAGGGCCGCCGCGCAGACCTCGCCGATACAGCCGCCCCGCAGCCCCAGAAAGAGCTGCCGCAGGGTGGTCTCGCTGCCAGCCAGCGGGGTGGCGGCGGCTACGGCGTCGGTCTTGTTCATCCAATCGAAGGGCTTAACCCAGGTGGTCATGGCGGTGGGAAAGGAGACCATCAAGACGATTCGTCCGGTAATGGCGGGATTGGCGAAGTTGTGACCCAGTCCGCCGAACATCTGCTTGACGATGACGATGGCCACGCCGCTGCCGATAGCCGCCATCCAGAGGGGCAGTCCCACCGGCAGGTTCATGCCCAACAGCAGGCCGGTAACGACGGCCGACAGGTCTCCCAGCGTATTGGGAATCTTACGGATTTTACAGCACAGCCATTCGCAGACCAGGGCCGAGACGATGGTGACGGCCAGCACGGCCGCCGCCCGGAGTCCGAATAGAACGATACCGGCCACAGCCGCGGGGGCCAGGGCGATAAGCACGTCCAGCATGATGCCCCGGGTAGAGTCCTCATGCCGCAGATGGGGAGAGGAGGAGACGATTACATTTTCCTTTGGAACCCTCGTGATTTCCTGACTCACTTGCTCGACGCCTCCTTTCGAATTCTCGCCTTGGCCAGCCGCATGGACTGAACCAGATTCCGTTTGGCGGGGCAGACATAGGCGCAGCTGCCGCACTCGATACAGACGTTGGTTCCCAAGGCCCGCAGGGTATCCGTACTATCCAGCTTCAGGCCCCGCTCCACCTCGGCCGGCCGCAGAAACATGGGGCAGGCCGCCACGCAGCGGCCGCAGCGGATACAGGGGGTGGGGCTGGGAAGCCGGGCTTCCTTCTCGCCGAAAATGAGAATGGCGTTGTTTTGCTTGAGAACGGGGAGGGCGGTGTCCGCCAAGGCCAGCCCCATCATGGGGCCGCCCATGAGGATCTTCCGCGGCGTTTGTTTATACCCGCCGCAGAACTGGACGACGTCCTCCACCGAGGCTCCCACCGGCACCTCTACATTCATGGGCCGGGCGGCGGCGGAACCGTCCACCGTGACCCGTTTGGTAATCAGAGGCAGGCCGGTGCGCAGATAGCGGTACAAAAAGCTGACCGATGTGACGTTCATCACCACGCAGCCCACGCTGGCGGGCAGCTGGCCGGGGGCCAGCTTGCGGCCGGTAGCCGTATAGATCAGCACCTTTTCAGCGCCCTGGGGATAGTGGGTCTTCAGCTTCATCAGGTTGACCTGGTGGGCGGTATCACGCTTGTCCACCGCAACCCTGTGCAGCACCTTGATGGCCTCGGGCTTATTGTCCTCCACGGCGATGATGACCTGCTTAAAGTTCATAACCCTTTTGAGCAGGTAGACCCCTTCGATAATGTCTTCCGGATGCTCAAGACATTCCCGGTAGTCGGATGTAATGTAGGGCTCGCACTCAGCGGCGTTGATAATCAGGGTGTCCAGCTCGGCGTTGTCGGCGTGGAGCAGCTTGATGTGGGCGGGAAAGCCCGCGCCGCCAAGACCGACCAGGCCGCTTTCCCGGGCCGCCTTCACAAGGTCCTCAGGCGTATCGGCGGGCGGCGGGGCCAGGCTGGGGTCGGGGGTCATCTGCCCGTCCGAATCGACGTCCACCGTTTGCACCCGTTGGCCGCCGGGGAGCATGATCTCCCCGACGCCGGCCACCGTGCCGGATACGCTGGCGTGGATGGGCGCGGAAACCGGCTGATCGCTGTCCCCGATTTTCTGACCCAGATACACGTGGTCTCCTTTTTTCACCAAGGGCTTACAGGGCGCGCCGATATGCTGCTGCATGGCGATAGATACCCTGGCGGGCGGCGGCATGATTACCGTTTCGGATTCGGCCGTATTTTTAAAATGACCGGGCCGCACGCCGCCATGAATACGTCCCACGGCCTTTATGACCGCGTCTAATTGATCCATAGGCTTTTCCTCCATAACGAAAAGGGGCGAAACGCAGCCCTTTCCGAAAATACGTCATCCCTATGATTATGACCCAAAGCCATAAAACATATAAGGCGATAATGTTTTATTTTACCTGTTTATTCCTTTCAATGCAACCCCCTTTCCTGTCGGAAACACACATTTTTAACGAGTTGAACAAAGGGCCAAAGACTTTCCCCGGCATAGGATTGAGGGTTGACAGAAAGCAATTTGCCCACTATAATAATGAAGTAGTAGTAATTGGCCTATAATGGAAGCGTATCGAAGTGGTCATAACGGGCCTGACTCGA
>JAAVYX010000140.1 GCA_022791355.1 Clostridiales bacterium
AGAGCCAGCTGGTGGTCGGCAAGTGTCCCGACTGCGGCCGGGAGGTGGCCGCCGCCGAGGAGGAGGCCTACTTCCTGCGGCTGTCCAAATACGCCGACCGGCTGGTGGAATACTACGACGCCCATCCCGACTTCATCCAGCCGGCCTCCCGTAAAAACGAGATGCTCAACAACTTCATAAAGCCCGGCCTGGAGGACCTCTGCGTCTCCCGCACCAGTTTTTCCTGGGGTATCCCGGTCACCTTTGACGAGAAGCACGTGGTCTACGTCTGGCTGGACGCCCTTTCCAATTATATCAGCGCCTTGGGCTTTAACAGCGGCGACGACGCAAACTACCAAAAGTATTGGCCGGCCGACGTCCATCTGGTGGGCAAGGAGATCGTCCGATTCCACACCATCGTATGGCCCATCATGCTCATGGCTCTGGGTCAGCCCCTGCCCCAGAAGGTATACGGACATGGCTGGCTGCTGCTGGAGGGGGGCAAAATGTCCAAATCCAAGGGCAACGTGGTGGACCCGGTGATCCTCTGCGACCGCTACGGGGTAGACGCTATCCGGTATTACCTGCTGCGGGAAATCCCCTTCGGGTCGGACGGGGTCTTCACCAACGAGGCCCTCATTCACCGTATCAACGCCGACCTTGCCAACGATTTGGGCAATCTGGTCTCCCGCACCGCCGCCATGGTGGGCAAGTACTTCGGCGGCGCTCTGCCGGCCGGCCGGCAGGCAGGGGACTTTGACCAGGAGCTGATCGACCAGGCCAAGGCGGCCCGGGGGCAGGTGGAGCAGGCGCTGGACAATCTGGAGTTTTCCACAGCCCTGACCGTCATTTTCGGCCTGATCTCCCGGGCCAACAAGTATATTGACGAGACCGCCCCCTGGACCCTGGCCAAGGACGAGGCCAACAGCGCCCGGCTGGGCGGGGTCATGTATAACCTCTGCGAGACCCTGCGGATCGCGGCGGTGCTCATCGCCCCCTTCCTGCCCGATACGGCTGAGAAAATCCGGCAGACCTTAGGCGGAGACGAAAATCTCTACGTCTGGGAGAGCGCCGGCGAGTGGGGATTGCTGCCGGCGGGCGCGGCCATCGCCAAGCTGCCTCCCATCTTCCCCCGTATCGACGCGGAAAAGGAGTTAAGCGAGCTTGCGGCCATCAACCCGGCGGCCAGTACGGCCGGGGAGGAGAAGCCGCCGGAAGCCGCCGGTAAGAACGAGAAGCCCGAAAACCTGGCTTCTCCCGCCCAAATCGGCATAGAGGACTTTGCCAAGGTAGAGCTGCGCACCGCCGTCGTTACGGCCTGCGAGCCGGTAAAAAAGTCCAAGAAGCTGTTAAAGCTCACCCTGGACGACGGGTCGGGCCAGCCCCGCACGGTGGCCTCGGGTATTTCGCCCTGGTACGCGCCCGAGGAGCTGATCGGCCATACCGTGGTGGTAGTGGCCAACCTCAAGCCGGCCAAGCTCTGCGGGGTGGAAAGCTGCGGTATGATCCTGGCCGCCGACGGGCCGGAGAATCAGGTCAAGGTGGTCTTTATGGACGGCCTGCCCGGCGGGTGCGCCATCCATTAACTCCGTATCCGAAACGGGGGAGGACCGCGACAGAAGCCGCGCGTCCTGTCCCGCGCCCGCCTCCCCGACGCTGCGCGGCCCCGGCTGCGCAAAGCCCCGTCTTCCGATGTGGGAGACGGGGCTGTTTTGAGCGATTTGGCCCGGTTTGCATAGGCGTGATCCATCTCCAAAGGGTTATGCGTAAAGCGGCGTCTGGAAACAGCTCGGTCTGTAAAAAGGCCGTTTGCCAAGCAGAGGTAAATAAGCAGCTGTCAATAAAGTTTTCGCCTGCCTTTTTGAAAAGGCGGTGGGTCCTGCGTCCCGCAGGACGCGAAAGTCTTAGAATCGTAAGGCGCAGGTAGCCGAAATCTTCCTTTGGAGGATTTCGGCCGGACCCTCGCCGGGGGTTCCCCGATGCGGTGCGCAGCGCCGCATACCTTTTTCATCCCAGTCTATCCTTGTTATCCTGGCTATTCAGTAGGCCGGCCGTTTACAGGACAACTCCGCCCCTCGGGACACGCTGGAGACAGCCGGCTGAACAATACCCCCGCAGACGCTGGGCATAACCGGTCCCGCAGCCGCGCCGCAGAAGGCGAACCCAACGCGTCCGTGCGGGCAGCCTTGTAAAGCCGTGTCGATTCTCCCGGCGAGTCCCGCGAGAGTCAAAAACGACAGCGGGATGTGGGACTATCAAACAGCCGGGTCATACGGACCGGCTTTAGGAGCGTTATCAATGGAAGTATACGCAGTGGAAAAGGCCGCGTCCGGCTTCGCGCCGGCCGGCAGCATCTTTGATTCCCACGCCCATTACGACGACGGGGCCTTCGACCCCGACCGGGACCGGCTTCTCCCGTCCCTGTACGCCGGCGGGGTGGGGCTGGTCCTCAACTGTGCCAGCAGCTTTGATTCCGCCGGGGAAAGCCTGTCGCTGGCCGAGCGGTATCCCTTTGTCTATGCCGCCGTGGGCGTGCATCCCGAGGAGCTGCCGGCAAGGGAGGACCTTTTCCGTCTGCCCGAACCGGCCGACCTTGCCCGCCTGCGGGAACTGGCCGCCCACCCGAAGGCCGTGGCCATCGGGGAAATCGGGCTGGATTACTATTGGGATACCTGTCCGCCGAGAGAAGTCCAGAGGGCCTGGCTGGCCGCCCAGCTGGAGCTGGCAGGGGATTTGGGACTTCCCGTGGTCGTCCACGACCGGGAGGCCCACGCCGATACCTTGGAGCTGCTGCAAAAGTATCGTCCCCAAGGGGTGGTGCACTGTTTTTCCGGCAGCCCGGAAATGGCGGCCCAGGTGGTGAAGCTGGGCATGTATATCGGGCTGGGCGGGGCGGCCACCTTCAAAAACGCCCGTAAGGCGGTGGAGACGGCGGCCATGCTGCCGGCCGACCGGCTGCTGCTGGAAACCGACGCGCCCTATATGGCTCCCGTTCCCTTCCGGGGCAAACGGTGCGATTCCCGCCTCGTCGCCTACACCGCCGCCCGCCTGGCCGAAATCCGGGGGGAGGAGCGGGACGGTTTGATTCGCCAGTGCCGGGAAAACGCCTGCCGTCTCTTCGGTATAGCGGATCCGGCCCGGTAAGGAGGCTTGTGTGCCATCGTGTGTTTCAAAATCCGAAATAGGATGGATTTTTCATCAATAAAGAGGGACGGAAAGGAAAAAACGCAAAAATGCGTACGCTCTGTGCAAATTTTTTGCGAGGGGCGCCAGAGAGATAAAACGCCGAAAAAAGGTCTTCATGCCCATAAACATGCGCTTGCAGGATCGTAAATCCTCCAAAGGCGAAAGTCTTTCTCGCGGTTTGGTCCTTGCTATCACCTGTAACACGGCTTGACCGTCCGATGCGCCGTCGCCCGGCATGGCCCAAGCCCTCGCGTACCGCCTTGGGGCGGCTACTGTGGCCTTGCCGGCCCTCATTTTGGCTCGCCGCTGGTCCTAAGGCGTTTTACAGGTAGTAAACCCAAGCAGGCCAGGCGGATGCAGCCGTCCTTTCGGCCGGCCGCCAGGCTCTGTTAAGCGGTCCGCGTACCGTGTCTCGCTCGGCTACCTTTTGGCCGGCGGCCAAGACAACGCAGCGTGCAGCCCGTAAAACCGTATTATACCATAGGCGCAAGCCTATGGTATAATTGGAATCCCCGCGCTCTGCGCGCGGGGCCGTCCGTGGGGGTATAAGGTCCGCTTTGCGGACATTATTCCTTGTCAATCGATGATATCCGGCATACCTTTCAAACAGGCTTTATGGTAAGGGAATGAGAATGAATGGAGCTTTTATCCTACGCCGGCAGCGTGGCGACCCAGGTTGCCGTCATGCTGCTGCTGATCCTCACGGGCTTTATACTGGCCCGCGCCAAGCTGGTGGACGATAAGGGAACCGACCAGCTGGTCAACGTCCTTTTTTACGCCGTCACCCCCGTGGTTATTGTGGATTCCTTCCTCCGGGTGGAGTTTACCCCCGCGGCCGCCCTTTCCCTGCTGGTCATGGCCGGCTGCGCCGTTATGGCCCACGCGGCGGGGATTCTGTTAAGCTGGCTGGTTTTCCGCAGATGGGGCGGGGACGGCCGTTCGGTGCTGCGGGCCTCCTCGGTTTTCTCCAACTGCGGCTTTATGTCCCTGCCTCTGGCCCAGGGGCTGCTGGGGCCAAGCGGGGTCTTTCTGGTTTCGGTCTATGTGGCCGTACATAATCTGTTGATCTGGACGGTGGGCCTGCGCTTTTTCACGGGCGGTAAAATGTCGGTGAAAAAGGCGGTTTTGAATCCGGGTGTTATCGGCGTCCTCGTCGGCCTGCCCCTCTTTTTTTCGGGCCTCGGCCTGCCTGCCGCCCTGACCGGGGGCCTTACCCATATCGCCAACCTAAATACCCCCTTGGCCATGCTGGTTATCGGCTGTTACCTGGCCGCCGCCAGCCTGCGCCCTGAAAAGGGGGACGGCAGAATGTGGACGGCCATGGCTCTGCGGCTTTTGGCCGTTCCGCTGCTCTGTCTGGCCGCCTTCAAGCTTTGCGGCCTGTCCGGCGACCTGCTAACGGCCTGTATGATCCCGGCCAGTGCGCCGGTGGCGGCCAACGTGGTTATGTTCGCCGCCAAATTCGGAGGAGACGCCCGGCTGGCCTCCCGCATTATCCCCATCTCCACCGTCGTCTCTATCCTGACCATTCCCCTTATGCTGACCCTGGCCATGCTGTAAAGCGGCGCTAGGGATTTACTGGGATATTCGCCGCCGTCCGCCTGCCAAAGCTATGGCGTGTATCTATGGAGAACGCCCCGTGGTCAAAACCGCCGGTAAGCGTCTCGAGACGCAGGGAAATTTTTTGTCTTGCGCCTTTCGCCCTGTAAGTTCTTAAGGGGTAAGGGGCGTGTCTCGTCTGCCCTTCTTTTTTGGACGCTTCGGCTTTTATCAGCGCCTCGCTAGCTATAGCCGACAGTCCGCCTCCGTCCGGTTCCCTAACAACAAAAGACAAAGCCGTTTGCCTCTTTTGGCAAACGGCTTTGTCTGTAAAACGCAGGTTTCTCTTTGCCTGCATACCGCCGGCATACATTTATTGCGCCTTTCTCTTTTCGAAAAAACGGTCGATTTCCTTCTTGGTATCGGCAGGCTTTGCATGCTTTAGCAAATACCCGGCCGGATTCAAGGGCATGACCTGTATCATGCTTTCCGCATCCCGCCGGCCGGTCAGGAAAATGACCGGGATATCCGCAAAGGCCTTTTCCGAACGAAGCATTTCCAGGGTTTGCTTTCCGTCGCAAACCGGCATTTCGTAGTCCAGCAGGACCAGGTCGGGCGGATTCAGGGTGATCGTCCGAATCGCGGCCACGCCGGACTCGGCCAGCGCTACCTCGTAATCCTCCTCCAAAAGCAGCTTGATGCTCTGCCGCACCGTCATGGAATCGTCCACCACCAAGACCTTTGGTTTGGAGCCGGCCGTTTCCTGCGCTTCCCGCCGCATCAAATATTGTTCGACTTCGGTCAGGGCGTTTTGGGATTCGATGGGGGTACCCACCCCGTCCTCCAGCAAATGAGGCGCGATGACGCAGTAGGAGAAATACCCCGCCCCCGTATTAAACAGCAGGCTGACCTGCATGGTTTCCCGCTCAAATATCTTGCGGAACTGCTCGTAGGTCAGAAGGTTTTCCTCCTTTAGGGTAAATCCCTCCATGGCCGGCAGCTGTTCCATAAGCCGGCCCACAAATTGCTGGGCCGTATATCTTGCGGCGTGCACCAGCATGGTTTCCAATTTATTGGACTGGAGACCCATAACCTTCCCCACGGTGTTGAGAAGAAGTTGCTCCTCCAGAACTAAGAGAACCTCCTGCTTTTTTTCGTCCTGGGGCGTTCCGTAGACCAGACGGTAGTATACCCCTTTTCCAAATTTTTCTCCATTGTAAGCGTCGCTGATCATGTGCGATTCCAGCTGGAACAGATCGAACAAAAGCTGAATAATCAGCTTTTTCAGGGCCGCAAGCTCTTCGCCGGGCAGAAGTTTGGCCCATTTTCTTGTCTGCTTTCCCGTTATGGCCAGGTCCTCGGTCAGCGTGTGCCCGATCAGCCACCCGGCGCAGACCCCCAGG
>JAAVYX010000141.1 GCA_022791355.1 Clostridiales bacterium
GTCCCTTGCGGGAAGCAACGAATGGCCAAAGGCCATTCGCTTAGATGGGCTGAGCGAAAATCTATACCAAAGTTTGTCGTTTTTTCTCTTCTCGCCGGTCTTATAAATGCGCTTGCAATAAACGGATTTGGAATGATATGAAGGCGTCTTTCAATCGTTCAAGAAGCGCCTTGCAATAATATACTGCCGAGAATTTTGGTTCTCGGCAGTATATTGGCGATATATTTTATTTCATAACGCTCATCCAACAGCCCTCTGCGCCAATACCGTATTCAGGAGGTGTGAGAATTCCTTTCTCAATAAAATTCTCAACAACCGAATCAAGCACCGGCTGATTTGCCAGCTGATTTGCAAGCCTCCATTCGCCGAGCAGATGATCGGGAACGGCTTTCTGAATCAGTGCCGCAAGCTTCTCGGCGACAATCTGCGCGTCCTTCTCAAAGAATCCCTTGCGAAGGCCGTCGTTGACAGCAAACAGTCTATCCCTATCCTGCATTGCGCTTACAAGAATCTTTGTATAAAGCATGTCGCCTTCACGATACAGATAGCCGCACTCGATTGATTTTGCCGCATGTTCCTTTTCTGTTTCAGACAAAGAGGAGATGTCCAATCCATCGATTGCCCGAAGCGCCAACTGAATCTGCGGATCGTTGGAAACATTGTGCCCGCAGTGGAAATGCTCCTTAATTCGTGTGATATAGATGTTGTCAATATGAATCTTGGAAAAACCGCATACGTTTTCCGCATCGACTCCATCCCAGCCCCCGCCGTAGCGCTTGCCGTTATCAACATATCCGAATATACTGAATGGACGGTTTATTTTTTCGGTGTGTGAGAAATATTTCTCCGCCAAGATACTCTCGACTTTATCACAAAAAGCGCTAGACATCGTATACACCTGCTGCCAGAGAACAAGATTCCAATCCAACTTCTTGTTCAGATAAGGAAACGAAAGATACTCTTCCTTGTGCTTGTCGATATAATCCGAAAGAATGCCGCAGATTTTCGGAAGCTGATCCGCATAGATGGCATGGGCTTTTTCAATCACATCTTGATCCAGCAGTATGAAGTTGATCGCATACTTGCCGCTGTCCAGCCGGCGGAGAAGCCCGTATTCACCGTTTTCTCCTCCTGTCAGGATCTCAAGCTCTTCCTCAACGTAAACCGTCGGAACATTTAGCTCTTCGGCAATTTCAGACGCGCGCATAGACTTTTTATGACAAAGCCATACGATATGTCTGGAAAACATTCTGGAGCAAACCTTGCGCGGATCTCCCCAGCACGGGTTGCCGGTTCCCCAAATTACATAACCAATTTCGTCAAGGGCTAAAGGCCTGTTATAGGTTTCTGCCATTTCTTCCACCTCGTTTTTGACTTTTTGTCTGGCTGAAAACAATCTCTGACGAACAGCGCCCTCGCTGGTATTTTGGCGCTTTGCTATTTCCGCGGTAGTCAAGCCGTCTATGTAGTACATAATCATTACTTCGCGGTAGGCCTTGGTAAGGAATGTCATGCGCCGATAGACTTGGGCAATCCATTCATCATTGTCCTGCTCTCGTTCTTTATCAGCAACAAATTGCAGGACTGTATCGGCGTCGCCATCATAAAATATCTCTGCATATTTTCTTCTGTTTACAGAAAAATCAGCATATACATTCCGGGCCACTCTCCAAATAAACGGATACAAGCTTATGATTTCTCCGTCCGTACGAGCCGCCTTTACCAAAGCTAAAGTGATATCCGAACACAGCTCTTGCGCTTCATAGCTGTCGTTCGTACGCGCATAACAAAATCTGAACAATTTATCCAGCAGGTCATCGTCAAAATATTTCAGCAGGTCATGTTTCTTCATGGTTTCACCCCAAGCGATTGATCAATGCTTTCACCTATATAGTCCGCTAAAAATTCGACTTGTTAGGTGAGATAGAAATATTATATGTTTTTTAGTCGGGTGGAATATTTCACAATATAGTTTTATCTTTTTTCGTTAAGAGCTGAATGAAGGTTATTACTCCATTCCCCAATCATACAGCGTCCCTTCTCTTTTTGCCCCTTGACAAAATGCGCTACTAGAACTAATTTAAGAGTATCCATATAGGGAAATCTGGCGCGAAATCTCTCTCAACCAAAAAGAAAACATATAGATTTTCGTTCGGGGCATCGAGCCCCCTCACAAAAATGTTACTTTGCAAGACAAAGCATAGATTTTCGCTCAGCCCATTAATATGAACGGCCAAAGGCCATCTGGCTCCCCGGCGCAAACGCCTTTATGTCGCTTCCCCAGTTGGTACGCCTTACTTTGCACGGCATTAGAGAACCTCTCTCAAAAATGTAGGTAGAGCGTATAGAGTTCCGTTTAAAGCGCCTCGACGATAAGGCCTTTGCCTGTTCTGGCGCTATTGGCGACGACTCAGTCGCACTGAAAACGTATTGCTTTTATACTGCGCTACAGCCCTCGTTTTGCAAGAGGGAAACCGCTTAAATATGCGAACGGCAAGCCGCCGGCTTTACCGGCGGCTTGCCGTTTTCCTTTCTAAGCTTTACGGGCCAATATCTTACAAATTTCCATGACGTCTCTGATGGTGAAAGCGCCGTCGCCGTCCAAATTTCCTCGAACCATTTCATCGGCCGTGGGCGCCTTTCCTGCCGACTGCCGGGCCAGCACCTTGCAGGCCTCCATCACATCCTGGATGGTTACGTTTCCATCCCCGTTCATGTCGCCGGGAACCGCGGCCGGCCGCAGGTCCGCAATAGCCTGTTCAATAGCGGCGGCGTAACCGTCCACAATTTTCTGTTCGGACATATTTTTGCCCCGCTGCACGGCTTGCACAGCCGCCGTCACGCCGGTGAAGTCCGCATAGTCCGCAGGACGCAGGGCTGCGGCCGCTTCGATGGCCTGATCCACCCTGCTGTAATCGGCAGGATAGTAGACTAGCTTCTGTGCGCCTGCCCGGACCGCGTCGGCGTAGGCGTCCACCGCCGTCTGCTCGGCGGCGGGTCTGCCGCGAACGATCCCCTGGAGCGCGGCGGTCAGGCCGGTAAGACCGGCTGGCTCGCATACGTCGGGACGGCTGGGGACCCGCTCCAGGAGAAGCGCGTCCAACGCGCGGTAATCGGCCGTATCGGGCCGCTCATATAGATAAACCTCGGACACCTGCATACGCGAGACCCCGTCGCTTAAGGTGTTCATCTGGGTAAATTCCAGCTTAAACCATTTACACGCCGCGCTTGTCTGAAGGGCAAAGGAAACCTCGCAGCCCTTGACGTCCGGCAGACGCGCGTTTTTCTGTTCGTCCAAAAGGCTCCAGCTGCCGTCGGTCCCGTCGGGAGAGCCATAGAGCTTCCAACCCAAGGGATTGCGGCCTTTAAACTGATCCACATCGTTGGGAACTATAAAGGAATACCCGCAGGGCGTTACCCCCTGCTCCGCCTTCCAGACAATCGCCTGGGGCAGGCTGTCGCGGTAATACAGCTTGGTATTGGGGTCCCCGTCGAACATTTTCTCGTAGCCCTCTTTTTCCCCGGATTTGGGGCCGCTCACCGGGGTAAACCGGGTTTGGGGAATCCGCGCCGCCGGCTCGCCCTCCACATACAGATCCAGCTCGGAAAACTGCATCTGGTTGCTTTTCATCTCGGTGAAATCCATTTTATAGTAGGTATAGGGAGCGGGCTGGTCTATGGTGAAAACAAATTCCGCATAATCCATATCCGCAAAGGCGTAGCCGTCCACCCTGTCGATGACCTGCCAGCTGCCGTCGCCGCCGTCTTGTGAACCGTACAGGGTCCAGGCCCGGGGATACCGACCGGGATATTTGGCGTTGTCGTTGGCGGAGGTCAGAGAATATTGCTCGGCCGTAACGGGCCCGGCAGTTTTCCAGACCACTGCGCCGGGCGAGGTGGCAAACAGCTTGGTGCCCGTATCTCCGTCGAAAAGCTTTTCATAGCCTTCCTTCCCGCCTGCGCCGGGGCCGCTGATCGGGGTATATTGGCCGCTGGAAAGGGGCCTTAGGTTGGAAAGCGCGCCGTATACCGAAAGGTTTTTAATTTGCGCGCCGGCCGGCGCGTCTACCAGCACCAGCTTGGCCCTTTTGGCCGCATAGGGTTCGTCCAACAAATAATAAAGGGTGCTTTCGGTGCCGGGCCTGTTCGTCACGGAGGGTCCCACTTTTTTCCATACGCCGTCGCCCCCCGCTAAAAAGAGCTCCGCGTTGGTCGGAACCGTCTCCAGGCTATCCCCCACCGTAAAGGAAAGGGCGGCCGTATGGGCGGCGGCGGGCAATTCCACGGTCAACTCCCAGAAGACCCGGCCGTCGGTATTTTTCAGCTGCACGCTGTTTTCCCCATCCAGCAAAACGGGAGCGTCGCGTCCGGGGACGCAGTCCAGATTGGAAGCGGCCGTACCGTTGGCGGCCACATTGGAAAAGGCCTGGACCCGCGCCAGATCATATTCTCCGATACGGTCGCCGCGGACACTGTCCGTATACGTCCGGGCCGGCAGATCAATCAGACGGCTTTCATCGGGCGTTCCGTCCCCCGCCGGCCTTCTCAGCCGAACGGTACAATAGACGCCGTAATGATCGGAAACAGGGTGATTATGATAAGTTTCGCCATTGTAGTCAAAGGTAAAGGTATCGTCGATAACCGAATAGGTCTCTACTTGGTAACGGCCTTTGGCCAAAAAAAGATAGTCGATAGGCGAGGAAGATGTATCCACCGGCGGCTTATCGCCGGTGGACGGGCGGCCGTCCTCCCACTCCTCCGGCTTCTGATAGCCGTTGAAGGTGGCGCCGTCTACAAGAATATTTTGGGCCGCAGCCCGCGCATCCTCCATATGAGCGGTCATCAGGTTGTAGGTGGTAGGCACGTAGTCAGGATTGGTTGGGTCAAAGCGCACGCTATTGTAATCGCCGGTGGCCACACATGGCGCGCCGCCCTGCGCAGCGGTAATTTCGGAAATGCGGTTGAGTAGGATGCGGGCTCCGTTGTGCTGGGCGGTCATGCTGAGATGCTCCAAATGGGTATTGAAATGGATATAGGTATCGCCGGTCTTCTTGTTTTTCAGCGCGGCCCAGGTGCAGATCCGGGGATTGGAAGCCCCCCACTCGGTTCCCGACCTGCGGTCCGGCGTGTTGGACAGCCAGAAGGTGCCGGAATCCTCCAGCGAATAGGTAGCCGTTTTGTAAAAGACCGGATTAAATTCGTTGCCGTTGGAGGTGCGGGACGGATCGTCCGTCCCCGTATCCCGGCCTACCCCCACGTAGCTGTATCCGATTTTGGCCATAGCGCTGCGCAGGTAAATCATCCAATTGTCAGTAGCTTCCTGAAAGCCCACCGAATCGGGCGCGTACTTCTGCACCAGAGATAAGAGATGGGTCCCGCGGATATCGACGCCCATCAGGGGATGGCTGGTCGTATCGTATCGCAGATTAAAGGACATGAAGGTAAGGGTATCGCCGGCAGCGGCCGCCTTGCGTCCCGCCGTCGCCGTAAGCGAACACAGCAAGATAAGGCAGACGGCAACTGTCAACAGTTTTTTGTATCCGGTTCGAATCATAGCTTTTCCTCCCGTTTGACGCGCAGCCGCATTTTTTCATTTTTTCCAAAGCCCCTTTTACATGCAACAAGGGGGGTTTTTATCGATTAAAATATAAGACAGTCCGGCTTGCATATCAATAAATATTTACTTGAATTTTTTCCAAACACAACGAACCGGCCCGGCCTTCTTTGGACCAGCTGGATCATCTCGGTCCCTTTCCCGCCGCTTTTCCATCAAAAATTCCAGCGCGAATATTGACAAACCGCAAACGCAGATTTTGGGGAATTATTAATGCGTGTCAGGCATAAATACCGGCATGTTTGTACCGGAAAGGCTTCTAGTCCCGTTTTACGCGATCTCGCCCTTAAACAAGAAGCGCGCAATAAAATAACAAAGTATCTCCCGGCGGCAATGCGCAAAGCCGCCCCGGCTTAGAGCGCAGGGCGGCAGGTATGCGTAGGGTAAATATCAAGTCTTACGGGCCAGAATCTTACAAATTTCCATTACGTCGCCTATGGTAAAGGCGCCGTCGCCGTCCAGATCGCCCCAGACCATTTCATCGGCGGTAGGAGCCTTCCCAGCCGACTGGCGGGCCAGCACCTTGCAGGCCTCCATCACGTCTTGGATGGTGACTTCCCCGTTCTTATCCAGGTCTCCGGGGACCGCGGCCGGTATTTTTTCAAATAGGGCGACAATTTCTATATCCTCGTCCGGCATAATAAAGGAGCCGCCGTCCGCCGCAGGGGAGTAATCCACCGATTGGCCGGTAATTTTGCCGGTTATCGTCAGGCTTTTAAGCAAATAGCCCTCCCCGGCAGCGACAGTAAAACCTACCTCGTCCCCCGCGCAGGCTTCGGTTTTCGAGAGGGCGACGCTGCCGCGTCCCTCCTCGGTAAGCGTAATGGTATGTAGAACCGGCGGCTCCTTCTCAAACGCAACAGTAAGGACCGCGTTGTTTGTGAGAATGGGAGTGGTAAAGGTATTGCCGGCAACCCACTGGGTCAGATCAATGCCGTTGAAGGCAACAGACGCTAATTGATATCCTTTCGCCGGTTGGACGGTATAGACCGCCGTCTGCCGGCCCTGCACCGGAC
>JAAVYX010000142.1 GCA_022791355.1 Clostridiales bacterium
CCGGGAGGCGCGTCTTTTACTTGCTTTGCCTTGCAAAGCATAATTTTTGTGAGGCCCTCGATGGGCCGAACGAAAATCTATACTTTTCTTCGCGCAAAGAAAAGGACGTCGCGCCTCGCGACCGGGGAATGGAGAAATAAAAAAAGGATACCTGGCACGAAACCTCTATCTAAACTAAACAAGAAAAAGCAAATCTGCCGTGACCACTAAACGAAACAAAAGAAGAGCCCATAAGCCTCCCCTTCAACCAAAATAAAAATAATAATAAAAAAACCGCCGGCAGAATGCCGGCGGCCCCAAAACTATTTTTCATGCCGATGCACATCAATAACGTCCGCCCCTGCGGCCTTGACCGTCTCGCAAACCTCTTCCTTGCCGTTTTGATCCCGCTTCTTCTCAAAAACCTTCCGGGACTTCATAAACTCGGTGAGATTGGCCGGTCCACCCATACAGCCGCCGTCGCACATCATACCTTCAATAAAGTCGACCTTCAGCCTCCCGGCCTTCAGCTGTAACAGAGCCTTCTTGACCTCTTCCCGGCCGTTGCACTGCAAACAGTCGGCCTCCCGGCAGTCCATCTCCTCCAGCACCTTGGCCACGGCCGCCGTCACGCCCCCCGACAGGGCGAATCCCTTACCGTAACGGGTTGCGTCGTCCGCCGCCGCCTCGGTTTCCTCCACCTCGATTTCCCGGGCCGCCAGCATGGCGTAGAGCTCCTCAAAGGTCAGAACATAATCCAGCTCGCCCATGTAATGGGCCATGGCCTCGTTCTTCTTGGCGATACAGGGCCCAATAAACACCGTGACCGCCCCGGGATTCTCGGCCTTCACCAGCCGGTTGATGGCCATCATGGGGGAAACGGTGGTGGATACGTTGGGCAGCAGGGCGGGATAATGCTTGGCAATGGCGCTGACAAAGGCGGGACAGCAGGAGGAGGTCATGGGAACGCCCTCGTCCATATGCTCCTTGAGCTCCTGGGCCTCGTTGAAGGCCACCATATCGGCGCCCAGCGCCACCTCCACAACCTCCGAAAAACCCAGCTTCCGAATGGCCGCCTTAATGGCCGGCAGTCCAAAGGCCCCGAACTGTCCCTCAATAGAAGGAGCAACCATGGCAATCACATGCTTGTCTTCATCCACTAGCTGGTCGATGACGTTGGTCATCATGGAAACGTCCGAAATGGCGCCGAAGGGGCAGCCGGCCACGCAGGCCCCGCAGTTGATACACTTGGCGGGATCGATGGTGGCGATGTCGTTGTCGTCCATACTGATGGCGTTCACCGGGCAGCTGATCTTACAGGGCCGCTCGATGTCCACAATGGCGTGGTAGGGACAGGCCGCCACGCACTTGCCGCACTTGCGGCACTTTTCCTTATCGATAACCGCCCCGTGCTTGCCGGTGGTGATCGCCCCGAAGGGGCAGGCCTTAACGCACTTCTTAGCCAGGCATCCCTGACAGTTCTGGGTCACCGTGACCTCCGAAATGGGACAGCCCTCGCAGGCGCAGGGGATCACATGAACCACCTGACTGGGGTCGGAATCGGTATACATAACCTCCCTGGGCAGCTTACCCATCCCCATGCGCACCCGCTGGCGGACGATTTCCCGTTCCCGGTATACGCAGCAGCGGAAATTGGGCTTGATACCCGAAATGATCTCGTAAGGAATCTGATCGTAGGACTTATACAAATCGCCGGCAAAGGCGTGTCTGGCCGTGGCCTTGAGCACCTCGTGCTTGATGAGTACAATATCGGTAACCTGTTCCATTGGCAAATCATCCTTTCCCGGCCGGTCGCCGGCCTCTCCCCGCCTCCCGCGGGGCTGGCGGACCGTCCTCCGCCCAGCTTCCTTCTTTCGACATATCTATTGTACAACAGCCGCCCCGCCTTTGTAAATATGGGGTTGTTTCCAACACTGGAAAGGCTGCTCGGTTATAATTTGTTAAAAACTTAACATAAAAATGTTTTTCCACTGCAAGACGGCGCGGAAAGATGCGTTTCCCGCGCCGCCTTTGCATATTCGCGTTAATAATACTTGATCTGCACCACTTTTCCGGCCTGCCGCATCATGGCGGCCAGCTCGTCGAGCAGACGGAGCTTGATGCTTAAATCCACCGGCAGGTTGGGGTTTTGGTGGGCGGGGTTGATGGCCTTGCCGATAAACATACACAGATGGGTGCAGTTTTCAATCAGCATCTTGGCAATCAGACCCGCGCCGTTTTTCTCATCCAGCCTTTTCAGGTTCTCCTCGGCGGTGGGGTCGGCCAAGTAACTGCGGATGATCTCGTTGGCCACCCGCAGGGTCAGCACGCCCTCGGTGGTCAGGTCGACGCCGGGAATACGGCCGATGGCCGGCAGGGTCCCGTCGGCGTCGAAAAACAGGTCGGTGGTCACCTCGGTCCCCAGCTCCCGGGCCACCAGGTTGCCCGAGCTGCCGCCGCAGACCATCTTCAGCCCTTCCTCGGACATGAACTCGGTCACCATACGGCCGTCGTCCTCCCGCAGCTTGGGCGGACCGGACAGCATACTCACCACCTGCTGAGGGATGACCTTGACCATAGCCACGGTGGTATCGTCCCCCGGCTCGCTCATGTACAGGTCCTGACAGGCCCCGATAAGAGCGGCCGACATACGGGCGCTGGTCTCCTCGTCGGTGTAGTTTTCGGCCAGAAAATCGCAGACGCTCTCCCAGTTCCACCCCAGGTTGAGCACTGCGCCGATGCCGGCGAACATGACCCCGTCTGAGGTCAGGCATAAAAGGTCGTTGACCTGTAACTGAAAGGTGGATTCCCGGATGGTTTTGCCGGCGATTTCCCGCTCGGTGTAGTCGATGGGCATGACCATCCCGTCCCGCACGAAAATGCAGCCGGGACAGTCGAACTCGATCAGCTGGGCCAGCCCGTCGAACCGGAGCTTTAGAACCGAGAAGGTGGAGTAGGCCAGCCCCCGCACCTTACAGACCGGCAGGGTGTGAACGATGGTGTCCACCGTATCCTCCAAAGAGGCCCCGCCCTTCATCATGGTGGCGATGATCTTGGAGGTCAGGGTGGCCAGGATATTGGCCTTCACCCCGCTGCCCAGCCCGTCGGACAGCACGACAAGCACCCCGTCCTCAATGGGGGTCCATTCCACCTTGTCGCCGCACAGCTCCTCGTTTTTCTTATTGATGCTCTTGGAGCTTACGTCGTAAAATACTCTATTGCTCATTCCAATCCCTCTTTCGAGATCATGTCCTTGAGCTTGTTGAGGGTGACCTTGGTCTCGGCCGTGGTCTCGCCCAAAAGACTGGCGATTTCCTGGGCCACGGTCATCTGCTTGTCGATGACCTTCTGGGCCATCTCCACGCTCTCCAGCTTACGCTGCAAAACCCCCTGGCTGTGCTTCTCCTCCTCGGTGACGTCCCGGATAATACCGATGACGATATTTTGCTCCCGGACGTAAACCAGAGTCTGTTCGGTAATCAGCCCCAATTGGGGAATCTCCACCTTTTTGTCATAGGTGTTCAGCTGGGTGACAAAGGTCTGCTCAAAGTCCTTGTGATCCATGTATTCAAACAGGTAGCTGTGCAGCGCCTGCTTGCGGGTGACCCCGAACTGCTTCTGGGCGGCCAGGTTGCATTCAAGAATGCGCATATCCCGGTCCACCGCGATGATGCTGTTGGGTGTCACGCTTAGGGTGACGTTGGAAAGGGACTGGGTCAAATCGCTGATATAGGGCATGCACATGAAAAGCTCGGCCTTTTTCTGATAAACGGCGATGGCCTTCTCCCGGCAGGTGGGATACCCACAGGAGCCACAGTTGAGCTCCTTGTCTGGGGTGGGCTTGCCGATCTCGCTCAAAATCTTGCGGATGGTGACTTCATCCGGGACGTCAGCCTCTATCGGCTGGGGCTTAAAGACCTTGCCCATAGCCACCGCCGGCTCGTCCTCGCCGTCCGGCCGCTCTCCGGCCGCCTCCCCGGCGTACTTCTCCACTTGTAGACGGGAGGCGTAGGTCCCGCCCTGTTCGGGCCGCAGGGGCCCGTTGATACAGCCCTCGGGACAGGCGTTGAGCTCGGCAAATACCGGACCCTCCACCTTGCCCTGCCGCACCTCGTCCAAAAAGGCCCGGACATTGTCCAGCCCGCTGACCCCCACAAAGGCGTAGTCGGCGGCCGACAGGGCCTTTTTATCGGTATCCAGCCGCTCGATATCCCGGACAATGCCATGATCCATGGGGTAAATACGGGAGAAGGAGGAGGGACGGTCGGGCCGGGCCTCCTCCTGCCCGGCGAGCTCGATATGCCCGGCCTCCAGCAGGTCCTCCAGCTGGCGGAAGGAAACAGCCCCGTCCACCGACTCGGGGTGGGAGGCGATTTCGGCTATTTTGGACAGGCAGGGTCCCACAAAAACGACCTTTACATCCTGCCCCAGCCGCTCCTTGATGATGCGGCCGTGGGCCACTACAGGGGACACCACCGGCGCCACATACCCGGCAAGCTCAGGATAGTATTTGACCACCAGCTCGTTGACGGTGGGACAGCAGCTGGTGAGGAATATAGGCATACTCCCCTGCTCCATAATATCCCGATAGGCCTCGGACACGGCTTTGGCCCCGATGGCGGTTTCCTCCACATAGTCGAACCCGAGAGCCTTTAAGGCCCCGATGAGCTTATACCGGTTTTCATACCCGAAGGCTCCCACGTAGGACGGGGCCAGGCTGACCGCCGTTTTCACCGACGGGTCCCGCAGCATGGCCAGAACGCCCTCCAGGGGATTGACCACCGCCTTGGCCCCCTGGGGACAGACGTTGACGCATTTGCCGCACAAAATACAGCCGTCGCTGATGACGTCCACCTGTCCGTCTATGTACCGAATGGATTTGACAACGCAGTTTTTCAAGCATTTATAGCAGTTTTTACAGTTGGCTTTTTTTACATGGATGTAGCCCATCTTCAACCCTCCGTGCAAGAACGTTTTCACATAACGCTTTTGTTAGAGCGCGGGTTTGCAGCCCCGCCCTAAAGCGCCTCGATGACCTGTGTCTGGAAAAAATCCTCCACGTTTTCAGGGGTCACCGCATGAACGGTCTCGCCGATGCGCACGCAGACGCCGGGGTCGGCGCAGTGCCCCATACAGAAGGAGCCCTTGAGCTCCACCAGCTCGCCCAGCTGATTTTGGGCGATCAAGTCCTTCAGCCGGCCGATGATCTCCCGGGAGTTGTGCAGATGACAGGAGCTGCCGACGCAAACCATGATTTCCATACAATAAGCCTCCGTATCCAAAATGTAAGCCGGCGGATGTCCGTCAGCCTGAATCCAAATGCTGTGCGTGGGACCGTTTGGCAAAATAAACGATAGAGAAACCGACAGGATTTATATTTATGGTCATTATAGCATTACAGTCTTTTCTTGTCAACGGCTGCAAAGTTGGGTCGAAAAAAGAAAAAGATATGGGACGCTAATCCTAGTCAGCATAACATACACGCTGCGTCAAGCGGAAAAGCAGTAAAACATCACAATAAAAATTCTATATTTTTGTGATAATAGCGCATTGCGATTTGGTAAAATATGGTATATCCTAATTTTTGCCAAGTGATTTCAGATCACAAGGTGAATTTTACAAAATGGGAGGACAAAAACATGAATATGAAAAAAAGAGTAGCCCTGGCCTTGTCGGCCGTCTTCGTCCTGTCCGCAGGAGCCGTGGCTTCAGCGGGCACGCCCACCTATGACAGATATACAATCCGGGGCGAATATGTTACCAATGTCAAAAAGAATACGACCCTGTCCATACTACACTCATATATGAGTTATAATCTGCCTTATGACAACAGTAATTATACGGCCTCCTTGTCCAAGATATGCGACGCAAACGGGAATTTATTATACAGCTCGTCCTATACGACAAACGGGAGCCTCAAGGTCAAAACCGGCATGAAGCTGGTCTATGACAACGGCTTCACCTATGAAATCTCCATTCCGGGCGACGTTAACGGAGACGGTGCGGTCGATATTAACGATGTGGCGACGGCCACTAAGCATACCGGCGGACATATTCAATTAACCGGCGCGGCATTTTTAGCGGCGGATTTGGATAAGGACGGTATTCTTAGAGAAGATGATATAAGTTTAATCGCTAAGGAAATGAACAAATAACACAGCTCCGTCGCTGGTTCCGTTCAACATGGCTCTTCCCTTTCACAAAACTATCCCCAGCATAGAAAAAGCGCCCGCAATCAGCGGGCGCTTTTTCCTATTTTCTTCTATACTTGGACAAATCGATGGCCACGGCCACGGCGATGATGACCCCCTTGATGACCTGCTGCCACATGGGGCTGATGCCGATAAAGGCCAGACCGTACTGAATGACCGTAAAAATCAGCACGCCTACCACAATACCGCCAACCTTGCCCACGCCGCCGTTTAAGGACACGCCGCCCACCACGCAGGCGGCGATGGCGTCCAGCTCGTAGCCCATTCCGTAGTTGTTGGTAGCGCCGGCCGTCCGGGCGGCCTCCAGCACGCCGCCCACGCCGTAGAGGGCGGCGGCCAGGATGAAGATCCCCAAAATGGTCAGGGGCACGTTGATGCCGGAGACAATGGCCGCCTGCCGGTTGCCGCCGATGGCGTAAACGTTCTTGCCGAAGACCGTCTTATTGAGCACATACCAGATGATCACGGTAACGATCAGGGCAATGGGGATCAGGATGGAAATCCCATCCGCGCCGAAGATTTTCTTCTGGCCCAGGGCCTCGAAGTCGGGCCGGATGCCGCCGATGGGCTGGGAACGGTTGGGCGGCATATCAAAGTAAAGGGAGGCCGCGCCGTAGATAATCACCTGCACCGCCAAGGTGGCGATAAAGGGATGCATGTCGAACCGGGACACCAGAAAGCCGTTGAGCAATCCAAAAACCACGCAGGCGGCGATGGCGATAAGGATGGGTACGAAAACCGGCAGCTGGGGCAGGCCCGGGAAAAAACGGTTGCCGTACTCGGCCGTCTGCATCATGGAGGCGGATATGACCGCCGCCAGACCCACCATCCGGCCGGCCGACAGGTCGGTGCCGCCGATGAGCAGGGTAAAGCAGATGCCCAGGGCGATAATCAGACGGGTGGAGGACTGGGTGAGAATGTCCTTTAAAACGTTGATCTGCATAAACCGGGGCTCGATGAACATGATGACAATAACCATGAGCACCAAGGCCAGAAGAATGGCGTTGTTCAGCAAAAAGCCCTTGACCGCCCGGCCCGAAACCGGCACGGTCTCCCCCAGTCGCTTCCGGCGCAGAAGCTGCGCCAGCCCGTAGAAAAAGACCGCGCCCCCGATGAGCATCAGGTAGATGGGCAGGTCATAGATGGCCCTGATATCGATGATATACAGGAGCAGGCCGATCAGGGCCATACCGGCCCCCGCCCCCATGAATATGGATGCAAACCCCTTGCGGGAAATAACCGTATCCTTTTGCATCTGGATTTCCCTCGCTTTCTGAATAGGTCGCCGGATGTAACCGGGTCCCGTTAGAGTCTGTTTTTAAATCGGAGAAACGGCGGACGATTTGTTCAGATAGGGCCGGCCGCATGGGAACAACAGGGACCCAATCGGCGTTAGACGGAATGCTTCGGCCTGGAAAACGACGCTATAAAACCACCTGCAAAACGCCTGACCAAAGTCCACAAAGTCAGCGGACCCAAAGCGCGCGGGACAGCGCCGCCGTCCCAGGCGGGCCGCAGCTGGCCGTTGGTCAGAGCGGCAGCCGCCGCCTGACCCGGCCGCCGTTCGCCTTAAGTCTATCCTTTTGGCCTTCTATTCTGAAAGCTGCCGCAGACGGGAAAAAGCAAATTTTCCGACGTTTCAAACAAACTCTAGCCTGCGGTTTTAAACATGGTGGCCAGGCGCATGATCTCCACCTGGTCGGCCTGCTCCCGGTCGAGAATACCGGAAACCCGCCCCTCGCACATAACCATGATCCGGTCGGACATGCCCAGCAGCTCGGGCATCTCGGAGGAGATCATGATGATGGATTTACCGGCCGCCGCCAGCTCCTGCATGATGGTGTAAATCTCATATTTGGCGCCTACGTCGATGCCCCGGGTGGGCTCGTCCAGAATCAGCAGGTCGGGACCTGTGAGCAGCCAGCGGCCGATAAGCACCTTCTGTTGGTTGCCGCCCGACAGATTCTGCATAAGAGCCTCTAGGGAATGGGTCTTCACATGGAGCTTTTTCCGCGAATCCTCAGCGGCCTGCCGCCGTTTCCGGCCGTTCAGCGCGCCGATGACCGGCAGGGCGTAGGCCTTCTGGTTGGCCACAACCGTATTGTCCAGCACCGAGAGCACCCCGAAAACCCCTGTGGCCCGACGCTCCTCGGTCAGCAGGGCGACGCCCGCCCGTTTGGCGTCGGCCACCGACCGGATGCGCAGAGGCCGGCCGTTTTTGACGATCCGGCCCGCCGCCACGCTCCGTAGCCCAAAGAGGGATTCCACCAGCTCGGTACGCTGGGCGCCCACCAGGCCGCCCACCCCTAAAATCTCCCCCCGGCGCAGCTGGAAGCTGACGTCCTGAAAAGAGCTGGGGTCGGACGAGGTAAGATGGGAAACCTCCAGCAGAATCTCTTTGCCAGGCGTATAACGGCGGGGCGGAAACCGGTGGGTCAGGTCCCGGCCCACCATCCGGCTGATAATCAGGTCGGTGGTCAGCTCGGCCGCCGGCCAGGTGCCTACGTATTTGCCGTCCCGCATAATGGTCACTTCATCCGAAATATCCAGAATCTCCTCCATTTTATGGGAGATATAGATGATGGCCCGGCCCTCGGCCCGCAGCTTGCGGATAATCTTGAAAAGGTGGGCCACCTCGTTTTCGGTCAGAGAGGAGGTGGGCTCGTCCATGATGATAACCTTGGAGTTGTAGCTCACCGCCTTGGCGATCTCGGCCAACTGCAGCTCAGAAACCGACAGGTCGGCCGCCAACGCGTCGGGACGGATGGGAATCTCCATCTCCCGGAACAGTTCCTGGGTTTTCTGATACATACCCTTGTGGTCTACCGACAGGCCCCTCTTGGGGAACCGGCCCAGCCAGATGTTTTCCATCACCGGCCGGTAGGGTATAGGGTGCAGCTCTTGGTGGATCATGGAGACCCCCAGCTCCAGCGCCTGACGGGAGCCGCCGATTTGCACCTTTTCCCCGTCCAGCAGGATCTCCCCGCCGTCGGGCCGGTAGATACCGAAGAGACACTTCATCAGTGTGGACTTGCCCGCCCCGTTTTCCCCCATCAGGGCGTGAACCGTTCCCGGCCGCACCCGCAGGTTTACCCCGTCCAGGGCCTTCACGCCGGGAAAGGTTTTAACAATTTGGTTCATTTCCAGCAAATATTCGCTCATAAAAAACCTCCTGTGCGCCGCCGGCGGATTTCTTTCCCGAAACCAAGCGGCGGCTCTTTCCGGCGGGTCGTGACCAGCGGTCCGGTACGGCCGGCCGGGCTTCTTTCCCAGCCCCGGCTGGGCGGCGATGGGTATAGTCCGGCAACCCGAAAAGCAACGAATCCCGGCAGAACGCAACAGCCCGCCGCCGGGCGACAGCCGGTAAACCGACCGTCCGCCTTCCGTCCCGCTTTTCCGCGTCTGTTTTTGTCTATTCACTCGCGGGAAATCCAGCGAACGATCTAAGCGTTCGCCGCCCGCAAGGACGGTTCCAGCGATCCGGCCCGCGGCCGGATCGCTGCGCCGGATACGAGGTTTGGCCGAAAGTCAAACCGGGACGCCGGAACGGAACGTCATGTGGAACCGGGGAAAGCCGCCGCCGTCCTTCCAGGCCCTTTCCAAGCCGTTTGGAAGGCTCGTAGGAATATTACTGCATATATTCCTGGTAGTTTTCCCGTGTGATTTTTACGTAGGGAATCCAGACGTACTTGCCGTCGGTGAGCTCATAGCCGACGGTCTCCTTATCCACCGTCTTGCCCTGGGCCGCGGCTATGGCGATGTGAACCGCCGCTTTACCCTGGTTCTCGGCGTCGTTCAAAACGGTGCCCAGCAAAGAGCCGTTTTGCATGGCCGCTAAGGCCGGGGCGGTGGCGTCCACCCCCACCACCGGGATAAACTTGGCCGGGTCGCCGGTGTTGTAGCCTTCGGCCTTTAAGGCCTCGATAACGCCCAAGGCCATATCGTCGTTGTTGCAGATGACCGCCTCGATACTGCCGATGCCCTTGGAGGTGATAAAGGTTTTCATCAGGTCGGTGGCCTTCACCTTATCCCAGGCCGCCGTGTCCCGGCCAAGCTCCTCCACCTCGATACCGGCTTCCCGCAGGGCGGCTATGGAATACTGTGTGCGCAGGGTGGCGTCCTGATGGCCGGGCTCGCCCTGGATCATAATATATTGCAGCTTGCCGTCGCCGTTGCGGTCGGCGGCCGCCTTGTTGGCCGTCCAGTAGTCGGCGATAATCTGGCCGGACAGGGTCCCCGATTCCTCGGCCTTGGCCCCTACGTACCAGGTCTTGTCATAGCCCTGCATGACGCTCTCCTCCGGCTCCCGGTTGAGGAAAACCACCGGCAAATCCTTGGCCCGGGCCTTTTCCACAATGGGACCGGCCGCCGTCCGGTCCACCGGATTGACGGCTAAAGCGGTCATGCCCTTGGTAATGAAGGTGTCGACCTGTTCGTTTTGCCGGGTCTGGGTGTTCTGGGAGTCCACCAGGTTAATGTCGGCGCCTTTGGCCTTGGCCTCGGCCTCCATGACGCTGCGCACGCCGGTCATAAAGGTGTCGTCAAACTTGTAAACAGCCACGCCGATGCTGACTTGTCTGGCCTCGCCGTCGTTTCCTTCTTCTTTTTTGCAGGCGGCCAGGGTCAGTAGCATACCGGCGGCCAGCAGGCCGGCGGTTATTTTTTTGTAAAGCATAAAATATCCTCCTGTCATCGTCCGTTTTCTTTTGGGAATATAGGATTAGTCTGACATTTGCGCATGGAAAAATACATGGAAAAAGCATGGATTTTTATTTATGTTCGTTTGCGGCCTGAAAGTATATCCGGCGCCGAATCTCTATCTCAGCTAAACAATAAAAGGGAAAATCTAAAAAAACTCCTTCGGGTCTAAAATATAAAACAGATAAAATCTATCGCAAAATCCTATTGCATTTTGCGATAGAAAAGGGTAATGTAAAAAATAACAAATCCAACCCTTGATGGAGGACAATATAATGTATCTTACCTTTTTGCAGCGGCGATTCCTCCCCCTAATGCTGGCCGCCGCCCTGCTGACGTCCCTTGCGGCCTGCTCGCATAAAAATACGAACGCCTCCGAAACGTCCCAGTCCGGGGATACGGGCGATCCCAGTCTTCCCGACCCCGCGCAGGTCTATACCCAGGCGGTAAACGCCCTACAGGCCCGCCTGGCTGGCAGCCGGTACAAATGCGCTACTGAAACCCGCATGGATATCAGCGCGGCCGCCGGCAGCTACTCCACCTATTCCGCCTCCCAAATCCAGGTCGACCAGACGGGGGAGTTTTTCATGCTGGTCGAGACCGACGAGAGCGCGCCTAAAACCTCTAAACGCAGGATCGCCTTTATAGACGGGCATTCGGTCTATATGTACGAGCAGGGTACGACATACCGCATGGACTTAGACGAGCAGACCAAGACCAGCCTGCTCCAGCAGAGCGGGACCGACCCCCTCGAGCTGGACGGTGTCCAGCCCTCCGGCCGGTCTGTCAAGCCGCTGGATACCGGCGGCTATGAGGCTTCCCTCGCTTTCGACGCCCCGTCACCCGATCTTGTGGCCAAGCTTCTCCCCTCCTTGCGCGCTTCGGTAGGCGACGCGCCTGTCAACGTGCTGCGTTTAACCGTAACGGCCGTTGTCGGCGGGGACGGCCTGCTCCAAAGCCAGAGCAGCGAGGTGCAAATGGAGCTGACTGTCGACGGGCGGCAGGCCCAGGCCGCCGCCCGCATCACCAGCGCATACAGCGAGATAGGCGGCGATTTTACCATCCGTCCGCCCCGGGAAATCGATATGGCCGGCGCCCTTTCCGTGGACGATATAGAGCTCGACTGACGGGCCTTTTACGGGGGGCTCTATACGGACCGGCCCGTCCTGCCCTCCGGCCGCAAGGCGGACCGCTCTTTCGAGCGGTCCGCCAAATCCGAGAACGCCGCTAACCCTCATTTTGGTGGTCGCTGGGCGATCCGCGGTATTATTTTGGGTCTTGATTCTGTATGGGAAGGAAGCTTTATTATGAGAAGGTTATTTTCCGGTTTGTTGGCAGTTGTTCTGCTCCTATCTCCGGCCGCCTGCGGCCAAGCGGACCCTTCCTCTGCCGTCCCGGCCTCCGGCGCTTCTGTCTCCTCCCTGTCCCAAGCCGAAAATGATCAGCAGACCGACGGGCTTTCCCTCTATCGGGAAGCCCTGCAAAGGCTGGCGTTACAGGTAGAGGAGGGCAGCTTCCGCTGCGGCTACTCGGTAGAAAACGACAGCGGAGCCTATGTCATCTCCACCACCGGCGTTATGGCCGTCTCTCATAAGGACGGCTTCTGTTTTTCCAACCAGACCCAGACCGAATCAGGCGGCAGCGCCCTTGTGTCCAGCTGGTTTAGCGACGGCGGACAGGTCTACGCGGCGGCCCAGGGTGTCACCCGCCGGCAGGCCTATGACCAAACGGCCAAAGAACGTCTGACCCGTCTGATTCGTTCCTATAGCTACGGCCTGATCGACCCGGCCGAAGCGGCGGCCGAAAGCCAGTCGGTAACCCCGACCGATACGGGACTTACCGTCAGCCTGATCCTTAAGGCCGGCAGCTTGTCCTCTGTGGAAAAAAACTACGGCGAAATTTTCGGCAGCCCTTACCAGATTGTGGGTATGGAGCTGGAGGCCCAGCTGGATCAGGAGAATAATCTGGCCAGCGCCGCCCTGCACACAGAGGTCTGCACCACCGTGGAGGGGCAGATCGCCAGCTTTACCCTATCCGTTCAGCTGTACTTCTCCGACCTGGGAGCCGATTTGTCCATCCAGCCGCCCCCGGAAATCGATATGGAGACGGCCCAAGCGGCGGATTCCCTGTGGGCCGCGTAAAGCGACAGCTGCGCTTTACGCGTCAGTTCGTCCCAGCAGGCGGGCGCTTACAATTTAAGGGACGCCGGCCGGCATGGTCCCAACGGCCGTTTTTTCCGGCTTGTGTCCGCTTCGGCAGGTATATGTCCCAAAATACAAAACTGTCTGCGGTACGCCGGCGCAGCCTTTCTGTGTTTCTAATTTTCATGCCAAGAAAACAGCGGCTGCCCCGCTCCTTTTTTAGACCTCCGCCCGTCCCGGCGGGCGGGCGGGCGCTTTCATAAAGCCCCGGGCCGGGACAGCCCGCGCGCGTTTGTTCTCCGGCCGCCGCCCCATCGCTTTACCCGTCCTCTTTTTCTCTTTGCGCTTTACAAGAACCGTCTCAGCGATTATAATAGGTATGCGTCAAAGCAAAAGGAGGCGGGCCGAAACCGCGTCCTTTTTTTGCAGCCCGGCACACCTTTAAAAACCCAAAGCGGAGGATGATGATAGATGAAAACCCGTCACCTAATTGATCTGGACGACCTTTCTTTGGACGAGCTTGACCGGATTCTGGATTTGGCCAAGGTCATTATGGAGCATCCTCCCTATTATCTGGACAGCTGCCACGGCCGGCTGATGGCCACCCTGTTCTACGAGCCCTCCACCCGCACCCAGATGTCCTTCCAATCGGCTATACTCAAGCTGGGCGGGCAGATTATCGGCTTCGATAACCCCAGCAATTCCTCGGTTTCCAAGGGAGAAAGCCTGAAGGACACCGTCCGGGTGGTAAGCAACTACGCCGACCTGGTCGTGATCCGTCACCCCAGGGAGGGGACGGCCAAGGCCGCCTCCCTCTTCTCCCGTTCCCCCGTGATCAACGCCGGCGACGGCGGCCATTTTCATCCCACCCAAACCCTAACCGACCTTTTCACCCTTCTCAACACCAAGGGCCGGCTGGATCATCTGACGATAGGCCTCTGCGGGGACCTGAAAAACGGCCGCACGGTCCACTCCCTCGTCAAAACCCTGATCCGCTATCCCGGCAACCGCTTCGTGCTGATTTCCACGCCTCAGCTCTCCCTGCCTCCGTACATGAAGGCCCTCCTGTCCAAGGCGGGGTGCGACTATATAGAAAGCGCCAGCTTACAGGAGGCTATCGGGGAGGTCGACGTGCTGTATATGACCCGCATCCAGCAGGAGCGTTTCGCCAGCGCCGAGGAATACCAAAAGCAAAAAGGGGCTTTCGTGCTGAATATGGAGATTCTCAAAAAGGCCCGGTACGGCTTAAAGATTCTCCATCCCCTGCCCCGGGTAGACGAAATCGACTACGCTGTAGACGACGATCCCCGGGCGGTCTACTTTGAGCAGACCGAATACGGCATGTTCGCCCGCATGGCCCTCATTCTCCACATGCTGGACGGCAGCAAAAAACAATTGGATCCCCGGCCCGAATCCAACGCCGGCCGATGCTGCGAAAATCCCCGCTGCATCACCCGGACCGAAAGCTATCTGCCCCGCTTATTTAAGAAAACGGCCGACGGGCTTTGCTGCGAATATTGCGACGCCAAACAGTCCGGCAGTCTGCGGACCGGCGGCACGGGGACGGACAGCAGCCGGGTGGACATATGAGCATGGAGGGAAAAGCCGCGCCCCTGCTGATTCTGGGCTCGCCCCATAAGGATGGCCCCACCCGCGCCCTGGTCCGGGCCTTTCTGCAAAG
>JAAVYX010000143.1 GCA_022791355.1 Clostridiales bacterium
AGGGGGTCCACTGCGTCAAAAATGCTGGGAATACACAAAGTATTCCCGCGCTTTTTTCCTTGTGGCCACTCGTCCTGTGCGAAAATTCCGTCAATTCCTCTATTTTCTAACAAGCCCTAATCAAAAAAGAAAAATCATAAAACAATCCACCAGTTAAAAAATAATAAACTACCCAACAACTCGAAGCCCTTTAGGCGCGGCGTTGAGCGCCTCGCACCCCTCCTCGGTGACGAGGACCAAATCCTCCACCCTTACGCCAAGCCTGCCGGGCAGATAAATCCCCGGCTCAACCGAAAAGACCATACCGGGCTGGGCCACAGCCTCCGACCCGGCGCTGACGTCCGGCGGCTCGTGACACTCGACGCCCACGCCATGCCCCAGACGGTGGGTAAAGTATTCTCCATATCCCGCCTCCTCTATGACCGCCCGGGCGGCCCGGTCGATAGAACGCAGGGGTACGCCCGGCTTCACCGCCGCGATACCGGCCAGATTGGCCTGCCGGACGGTTTCATAAACCCGGCGGCTTTCCGGGTCGCAGTCCTTGTAAAAAACCGTGCGGGTCATGTCGCACCAGTAGCGGCCGATGGGGGTGAAGATGTCAAAAACGGCGCACTGCCCGGCCTGTATAACGTCCTGCCCAGGGGCGTGATGGGGGTCCGCGGCGTTGGGGCCGAAGCAGACCAGCTGGGGACCGTCCGCACAGTCCGCGCCAAGGGACATGTAGGTCTTGTTGACCAGGGCGGCCAGCTCCAGCTCGGATACCCCGCCGGTCAGGGCGGCGATAACCGTCTCCACCACCTGGTCGTTGATTTTGGAAGCCGCCCGCAGGGCGGCGATTTCTTTTGCGTCCTTATACCGGCGGGCCGCGTCTACCGGCCCGGACCCCAGGACCGGCCGTATATCCGGCCGGGCGGCCATGAGCCCGATGAGAAACTTGCTGGGCCAGAATTTGTCCACCCCCAGCGCGCCGGGTTTTACGTATCGGGCCAGGTCGGCTATGGGATCGTCGCTGTCGGTGTGTAAAATCAGCTCCAAATCCTCCGGCCGGGCAAGTCCGAACATCCGGTTGCCAAAGAGGGCGGCCCGGCCGGCCCGGTCCAGGTAGAGGGCCAGCATCCGCTCGTGGGGCTCCACCCACAGGCCGGTAAGATAGTAAACCGCCGCTGTGGAGGTCACGACAATCTGCTCCAAGCCCTCCTCTTCCATATACCCGCGCACGCGGGCCAAACGCGCCATATCCATACGCTGTTCTTCCTTTCCGCCGCGCCGCCTGCCGCTGCGCAAACGGCCGCATTTCTGTATGTTTTACATTTGAGATTTTCCATCGTCGCCGCCTTGCGGGCCAGGACGCTCGGCGTCCCACCCCGTCCAAAAGCCGGAAGCTTGGCAGAGCGCATAGCGTAAAGCATTCTGTCAGATAAAATTGGCATAGGCGAGGCCGGCTGTCGGGCATAATAACCGCAAGGCGGTTATTATGCCATAGGTGCCAACCTATAATATAATTGGCACCAGCAGGGCCATCCGCCGGACATATAACCGCTTTGCGTACATTATATCATAGGCGAACGCTGGTAGTATAATTTGGCGTCCGTGGGGCCATCTCGTTGGGTATATTGTCCGCTTTGCGGTTATTATACCATAGTCGTAAGCCTATGGTATAATCGGCATCCCCGCCGTCCCCGGCGTGGGGCCATCCGTCGGGTATAACGTCCGCTTTGCGGACATTATACCATGTGCGCAGCACATGGTATAATTTGGCATCCCCGCCGTCCTCGGCGTGGGGCCATCCGTCCGGTATAATATCCGCTTTGCGGTTATTATACCACAGGTGCAAGCCGGTGGTATAATTGGCATCCGCTGGGCCATCCGTCGGGTATATTGTCCGCTTTGCAGTTATTGTACCACAGACGAAAGCCGGCGGTATAATTTGACATCGGTGGAGCCATCCGCCCGGTAAAATAACCGCCTTGCGGTTATTTTACCATCATACAGACCAGGGTGCAGGGCCGACTGGTACGATTTTCGCACCAATGATGTTCGCCCTTGGGAATGAGCGTAGCCTGTCCCTTGCCTACTACGCCTACGTCCTTCCCGCTGACCGTATAGACCTCTCCCTCTAAAAAGTAGGAATACTCGTCCGCGTCGTGAAAGCCGTCGCCGGTTTCGGGTACCCGCGCGCCGGGCTGAATGGTGATGAGACTGAAATCCACATCGGTGTAGTCCCCAGTCATTTTGAAGATTTTACGCAGGTCGAAAAGGGGCATGCCGACGCTTTTGATTTCTTTTTCGACTTCAATGAGGGTCATAACGCGGGCTTCCTTTCTTTTATTTCTTCTCGCTTTCAAAGCGTTCTTTTGATTCCGCTTTAGGGATTCGCAGGAGGCTTCTTGTCAAATTCGCCTGTGTGATTTCTCCATTCCCCTATCGCAGGACGTATGACCCTGCCCGGACACGGCAAGAGGCTAATCACCATTCTTTGCTGGCGCCAAGCGCTTCGCCGCTTGGGAAGCGATCAGGGGGGCGCGTATGGAAGAAAGAGAAATCCGTCGCGAAACCTCCTATCCGGCCAATCATACAAATATTAAATCTGACTGCGCAGCTTGGGGTCCAAATAATCCCGCAGGCCGTCGCCGATAAAGTTGGCGCCCATGGCAACTGTAAAAATAGCCAGCCCCGGGAAGGCGGAAATCCACCAGTTTTGGAAGGTCGAAACCCCCTCGCTGACCATTGCGCCCCATTCGGGCGTAGGGGGCTGCACCCCCAGCCCCAAGAAGGAAAGGCCCGAGAACATCAGGATGGCGTTGCCTAAATCCAGCGTACACATGACGATCAGGGGGCCGATACTGTTGGGCAGGATCTCTTTAAACAGAATCCGCATACGGGACGCGCCCATAAGCCGGCTGGCCGTCACATAGTCGTTGCCCTTGACCGATATGACGATGCTGCGGGTGAGTCTGGCGTAGTTGGGCCACCAGATGATGGCCATGGCGAAGACCGAGTTGACAATGCTGGGCCCCATGGCCGCGGCGATGACCATAGCCAAAATCAGGGGCGGGAAGGACTGGATCATCTCGCTGATACGCATGAGGATATCGTCCAGAAGGCCGCCAAAGTAACCGGCCGCCGCGCCGTAGAGGATGCCCACGGCAAAGGAGACGGCCACCGTAATCAGGCCGGCGGTGATGGAAATACGGCTGCCGTAGAGCACCCGGCTGAAAACGTCCCGGCCCAGACTGTCGGTACCGAACCAGTGGGCGCCCGAGGGGGACTGGAACCGCTGGGACAGGTCCTGGGCCGCCGGGTCGGCCGGGGCGATCAGGGGAGCCAACAGGGCCAGCAGCAGCCAGCCGGCGCAGATGACCACGCCCAGCTTAAACATGAAATTTTTCTGTTTGAACATGCTTGTAAGGAAGCCCATGTATCATCGTCCTTTTTTCCATAGCCGACGCAAGCGGTCGGTCAGGGCGTTTTCCGGCCGCCCCATAGGCCGGGTATAAGAAGGCGTATACCCCATCGGAGGAAAGCCGTCCAGACGGTTTTCGCCATACCGCGTCAGTTTTTCCCGCCGCAGGAGCGGCAAGCATGCCGCTTGCCTGCCGGTAAGTCTTTCCTATCCGGCGTTTCTCCCGGTATACACACGCGCTCTTACTGGTAACGGACCCGGGGATCGATTACGCCGTAGAGAATATCGATGATGAGATTAATCACCACATAGTTGACGGCGATAAGCAGGGATACCCCGCAGATGGCCGGAAAGTCCAGAGTCGTGGCCGAAAGGTAGGCGTACTGGCCGATGCCCGGCCAGGCGAATATCTTTTCCACAAACACCATACCGCCCAGCAGGTTGCAAAAGCCCATCCCGGCCACGGTGATGACCGGTATGAGAGCGTTGCCCAGGGCGTGGCGGGTTACCACCCGCCGCTCGGACATACCCTTGGAACGGGCGGTGCGGATATAGTCGGCAGACATGGTTTCCAGCAGGTTGGAACGGGTCTGCCGGGTGATGAGGCCCATTGTAAAGAAGCCCAGGACCAGGGCGGGCAGGATCAAGTGGGAAAGCGCGTCCCCCACCATGGAAAAATTGCCGGAAAACAGCCCGTCCAGCACGTACAGGCCGGTGCCGCCCTTGGGGATGGAGGCTCTGGAATCCAGCCTGCCGCCGCCGGGGAATATTCCCAAAGCGCTGGAGAAAACCGACAGGGTAAGCAGGGCGAACCAGAAGCTGGGGATGGAAACCCCGCTGACCGACACGGCTCTGAGAATCTGGTCACCCGGCTTATTGCGGAAAACGGCCGAGACCACGCCGAAGAGCACCCCCAGCACAATGGCCACCAGCATAGCGAAGATGGAAAGCTCCACCGTGGCGGGATAGTACTTGATCAGGTCCTGTATCACCGGCTGGCCGGTTCGGATGGAGGTGCCCAAATCCCCCTGGAGCAGGTTGCCAAGGTAGATGAAATACTGCTGCCAGAGAGGCTTGTCCAAGCCCCATTTGGCCTCGAAGGCGGCCACTACCTCGGGATTGTTCATAGCCGTCTGGCTTAAATTAGCGCCCACCGGGTCGCTGGGCACCAGATGGGAAATCAGGAATACCAGCAGGGAGACGCCGAACAGCAAAAATACCATCATGGCCAGCCGTCGGAGTATGTATCGTGTCAAAAGGCTGCACGTCCTTCCAGTCTAAAGTTCCGCAAAACCCCTTTCCGGTTGAGGGAGAGGGACTTTGCGAAGCGTTAGCGCATGTAAAATGAAAGCCCGGCCGTACGCCGGAGAGGACCGGCGTACGGCTGGTAATTGGATGGAAAAAGCCGGGGCGGCGCGGGCCGTCAAAAAGCCGCCCAAAGGAAAAATTTGCATACATAAGGGTTTCGCCCGCCTTTTTAAAAGGCGGTGGGGTCGCGGGGCAAGGCCCCGTCGCGTCCCACAGGACGCGAAAGCCTTGGAACCGTAAGGCGCAGGTAGCCGAAATCTTCCAAAGGAAGATTTCGACCAACCCTCGCCGGGGGTTCCCGGTGTTCCGCAGAAACACGGAGGGGGAGCGTGCATGGCACTTGCTTGCCTACTGGTTTTTCGACACGCAAAGCGTCCCGACCAGGGAAGCGATTTGCAAGCTGCGCTTGCAAATATCGGTCATTTTATTGGGTTGCCGAATGCTTCGCATTCGGCTAGGTCGGCGCTTCTTGTCACACCTCCCGGCTCTCGCCGCTCCAATAAAATTCCCTCTGCTCCAGAACCGTCCAAGCGATGCTGCGCATCGCCCGGCCGATTCTTGCGCAACGGTCATTTTATTGGGCTCGGGCCGTCGGCGCTTCTTGTCA
>JAAVYX010000144.1 GCA_022791355.1 Clostridiales bacterium
TCACTTACTAAGAAAAAAAGAGAAAGAAATCGAAAGCAAATCCTCACTCTTAACTAAAAAAGCATCCGGTTTTCTAAGGATTATATTGGAAGATGTTCAAAATGAAATCCGCCAAAAAGAGAATCAGCGTCACACTGGACGCCAATATATTGGAAAAAATCAAAATATGTGCCAAAGAAAACGACCGCTCGATATCCAGATTCGTCAATTGGATTCTGCGGGAGCGTCTAAAGGACGACAGTCATAATAAAAATAACAAATAAACCGGGTCTTGCATTTCCCTTTCCCGCCGTGCATAATAAACATACGAAAAAACGCCCGTTCATACCGGGCGGATCAAAGGCGGAAAGCGAGTGGAGAAATCTATGCAGCAGCAAAACTGCGCCGTCATTCTGGCGGCAGGAGAGGGCAAGCGGATGAAGTCCCGCCTGCCCAAGGTACTTTGTCAGGTGCTTTTCAAGCCTATGATAGACTGGGTCATCGACGCGGCGGCCGGTACGGCGGCCGAAGTCTGCTTAGTGGTGGGCCACGGCGGCGAACAGGTCCGGGCCCACACGGCCGGCCGGTGCGTCACGGTGGAGCAGAAGGAACGGCTGGGCACCGGCCACGCCGTCATGCAGGCCCAGGCTTTTTTACAGGCCCACGCCGGCGGCCATACCCTTGTCCTCTGCGGCGACGCGCCCCTGATGGACCGGGAGTCCCTGGCGGCGGCCCTGGCCCTGCACGAAAGGGAGGGCAACGCGGTGACGGTGGTGTCGGCCCGTTTGGACAATCCCTTCGGCTACGGCCGTATTATACGGGACGCGGCCGGGCGGCTGCGGGCCATCGTGGAGGAAAAGGACGCCACGCCCGAACAGCGGCGGGTGAATGAGGTCAATTCCGGCGCTTACTGGTTCCGCACCGCCGACCTGCTGCGGACCCTGCCCCGGCTGCAAAACGACAACGTCCAGGGGGAATACTATCTGACCGACGCGGTAAGCCTGCTTCTGGCCGACGGCTACGCCGCCGGCGCCTTTGCGGCCGAAAACCCCGACGCGGCGCTGGGGGCCAACGACCGGGCGGGACTGATGCAGTTAAACGAACGGGCCCGTATGCGGATCATCCGCCGCCTGCTGGCCGACGGGGTGGACGTCCCCTGCGCCGACGGGGTGCTCGTCGGACCGGACGTGACCGTAGGGCCGGATACCTGTATTCTGCCCGCCAGCGTGCTCTGCGGCAAAACGGCCGTCGGCAGCGGCTGCCGGATCGGCCCGGCCGTGCGGCTGGAGGACTGCCGGGTAAAAGACGGCGCGGCGGTCTCCTGCCGCGAGGAGAAGGGTAGCGTTATTTCCGTATGACCGGCCGCCTTTGGCGGGGTATATAAAAAAGCTGATGCATCCGCATCAGCTTTTTATGTTTTACGATTGGCTGGAAAAGGGATTTAGCGGCAGATTGGCTGTTGTTAAAAGATAAAGCAGTCCGTCGCAAAATATTCCATCGGGCGAAAAGCCAAAACGTTCAAATGATGTTCGGGACAGAACGCTCCCCAAATTGTACGCAAAGCGCATATTTAACCGTTTACCCAGCCGGGAATCACATAGCTGATAAAGGAAATAAGCAGCCCCGCTGCCAGTACGCCTACAAATATGGTGGGCAAAGAATGTTTGATCCGCATATTCACCGCGTCGGCCACCAGCGCGCCGGTCCAGGCCCCAGTGCCGGGAAGCGGGATGGCCACGAAGAGAAACAGCGCTCCCATTTGATACCAGATACGGCGTTTTTGCTTTTTCGCATCGGTCTGCTCCAGCTTCTTGCTTTTTACCGCCGCCCTGCGCTCCAGCCTTTCCACCAGCTTGCGGAAGAGCTTGGTCTTCTTGAGCAAGACGAATATTTTTTTGAGAAAAAGCAGGATAAAGGGCATGGGAAGCATATTGCCTATAACGCAGATGGGAAAGGCTACCCACCAGTTTACATGCAGCAGAGCGGCGGCGATCAGGCCGCCCCGCAGTTCCAGAACCGGCAGCAGGGATACGATAAAAATAATCAGCTCAGGCGGGATCTTATCCCGCAGAAATTCAACAACGGTCTCGGCCAATCCTCATCCATCCTTTCGAGCGGCGGACTTCCGCCTATTTTTTATAGATTGCCAAAGGCAATCTATAAAAGGCGCCCATTCGGGCCATCCCGGTCCAGGGCCTTTTTCATCTAAATACCTACTCGCCATGCTGGCAGATGCACAAAAAAATAGTAAGCGTAAGCTGCTATTTTTTCTATTCCTATTGTATCGGTTATTAAGCTCGTCCTATGCCTGGAAAAGCCGAAACGCTGTATAATCGATAGACGGAATTTCTACGGTTTTGGGGCGCAAGCCCATAGAGGCTCCATTCTTTTCGCCGCCGGCCATGAGGCGGCCGCCCGTCCGGAGGACCAACCGTCTCGTCAAATCCGCAAACCGTACCGGCTATTCCGTTCATTCGCGCCAACCGGCTTCCGGGCGTTACGCGCCTTGTCAGCCAATGGTAATGCCGGTGTAATAATGCTGTAAAATCCGCTGATAATCCCAACCCTGCTTGGCATATTCGTCCGCGCCGGTCTGGCTCATGCCAACGCCGTGACCGTAGCCCTTCACCGTAAAGGTAAAGCAGTCGCTCGTGGGATCGTAGGCGACGGTGTAGGCGCTGGAGCGCAGTCCCTTCCCGCTGCCCACCCGGGCGGCGGTAAACAGGGTGTTGCGCAGGGAAGGTCCCTTGACCCATATGGTCCCGCCCAGCAGGACCCGGCGGGCGTACAGCCCGTTATCGTCATAGGTAACCTGAAACCAGTTTTGCTTGTCCACTGCGGAAATATCCAGTCCGTAGGCCTCCTTGACCCAGACCGCCACGTCGCCGGCCCGATAGACAGCGGCGGTCTGAAATTTGGGATTGTTCTGATCCAGGGGAGATTCCACGCTGGTCAAATAGGGCTGGTCGCCTCCCGACCATATATCCGAAGGCAGGGCGGTGCGGCCGGCCGAGGTATCGTGATAATAGGTGCAGACCACCGCGCCGTTATACAGCGCCCGCTCGCCCTTGGTGGCCGCCACGGCCTCCAGGGTTTTGGCGCTGGGCGTTCGCAGGTAGACCCGGGGGTTCTTACCGTCGGCCGCACCGCTGCACAGCAACCAGGAGTAGGCCGCCACCGACTGGGCCTTCAGGGCCTCCATCTGGTAACGCTCCCCCATCTCCGCCTCCACCACGCCGGCTACAATTTCGGACGCCGATGCGCGCACCAGATTATCGCCGTCGTGCTGGTTGCGGACAGTAAAGATCAACTCCTCGCCGGCGGGCGGGGAAACGGCGGGATAGGACGGGAGCGAGCCGGCGTCGCCGGCGCTCTGCTCAAATCCGCCGCCGGGCTCCGGCTCCCCGCTCTCATCCGGGCTTTGGTCCGGGCGAGGCTCCTGCCAATCGCCGGCTGCGGCCGGCTTGCTATTCGCGGGCCGGCTTGCATCCGGCGGGGAGGAGGCGGACGGGGTCGAGCTGGCCGGAATAGAATCGGCTGCCGACCCGTCCGGCTGGACGCCGTTCTCCCCCTCCCCTGCCGGCTGAACCGGCGGCGCGGCCGTCTGTCCCAGGCCGAACCGAAGCAGCAGCGCGTCGGAGAAGGAGGCGGTCTCGGTGACCGGCAGCGGCTTGGGATTTTGCACCGCGCCGGACACATCGACCTGGGTGCTCTCCCCCGCCCGGACCCGCCGGGCGGCCAGCACCACGCCCCTTCGGCCGCCCTTGGCCACCAGGGTGAGAATCTCGTCGTCGGCCCGCAGGTCCACCATGGTGCGGATGGCCGAACGGTCTACCAGAGCGGCCAGATAGGTCAGAAAGGCCGTATCGTCCGAAAAGGCCGACTGGCTGTAGTCCAGCAGGTCCTCCCCGTTGGTTTCAAAAACGCTGAATATCTTCCACTGTCCCTTGGTATACAGGGTATCCATGGTGATGACCGGCGCGGCCTTATAAAAGTCCAGCTCAAAATACCGGCGCAGGTCGGACAGCATCCGGCCGTCGCCGGTATCCTTGCCGTAGATGGTCATGTTGCGGTAGTAGCTCTCGGGATAGGGGACGCAGCCGGTATACAGGCTGCCCAGACGGTTCCAGGTACCGTCGGTCAAATGGCTTTCATAATAGGCGGCCGTATGCGCGCCGGGGGCGGTCACCGGGTAATCCACCGCCGTGTTGGGCAGGGTCAGCCAGCCGGCGACGTCCGGGTTGACGTCGTAGAGGCCGCCGAATTTGGAAAGGGCCGAGGGGGGCAGATTTCCCATTCCCTCCTGGCCGTACAGGCCGCTCATATAGGCGTAGGCCCGGTCGGCCTGCCAGGGCTGGAACCACTTTACATAGCCAAAGCACCCTCCTGCCAAAACGGCCAGAAGTAGCAGGATGACCAACAGGACCGTCCATACCTTTTTGCCTTTTTTGACCGGCGCATAGGTATCGAATCCGAAAAAGACGGCCTTATCGGCCTGGGGCGCAGACCCGTCCGGCTGGACGGGAGGTTCCGGGTCGGGTTGGGGCGGGGCGGGCTGTACCAGCTCCTGCGGCTGGTTGGACTGCGCGTTTTCAGGGGACTTTGTGTTTTTGGAGGACTTTGGCGTTTTGGAAGTCTTGCCAGAACGTTTCTTATAGGCGGGGAAAGCCGGCAGAACAAGATCGGGCGCTTCGGACAAAGACGGGTCGACTTCCTCCGGCGGGGCGGAAATCTGACCGTCCTCTTCCGGCCGCGCCGGCACGGGAGTCCATTCCACCTCCTCCGATGGGAGAGACGCGTTCGCCGGCGCGGTCTCTTCCGGCGGAACAGGCATAGAAAGCGGCTCCGGCTGTGCGGAAGCAGGATCGACGGACGCGGCGGCAGTAGGCACGGCAGGCCCGGCAGATACGGCGGTTGACAAAGCGGCCGCCTGCATCTCCGTTTCCAACGCCTCGGGCCGGGAAGCGGGCGGCGTTTTCTCCGCAGTCTCCGCGACAGGCGCGGCAGGGGCCGCTGTGGCGGACGGCACGGCCGGCCGCTTCATATGGACGGACAGCCTTCTGCGGCCGGCCGCCGGCGGGCTTACGGCTACCGGCGTTACCGCGGCAGCGGGAACGGGCACGGCCTCGACTGCTTGGACAGGGGCCGCCGGTTCTGTCTCCGGCAGGACTTCGACCGGTACAGTCTGCTCTGCGACCGGCGCGAACGTCTCGGCCGGACTTCCGCCCATGGAAACCGAAAAACGCTGGCTAAGGGCTGGAAATACGTACTGCCTAAGGGCCGCGTCCCGTATGGATTTTTCGCTATGCAGCAGGAAGATGGCCTGGGGGCCGCTCTCCAGACAGCCGCCCAGACGCGTATCGGCGGGGTCAAAGGGACGGGCTTCACGGGGCAGGCCGCCCTCGGGCGGATAGTCCATACCCAACGCGCGGGCCAGCAGACTGCATAGTCCTGTCCGTCCCCCGTCGGTAAGAGCCCCCACCGTCAGGATGACGGCGCTGCGGCCTACCGCCCGGTCCAGCGCTTTTAAAAATGCGTTGGGGTTCGCGGCGGTCTGGGTCAGCAGGCGCAGGGCGTAATCCCTTCCATAGAAGCCGGATTCAAAGGACCAATCGGCTGCCGCACCGTAATAGATGATTTCAATTTTCACATCCGGTTTCATCTTGCTCTTTCCCCTTCTTTCTACTTTCCTCCCGCCGTTAGGAGCGGCGGCCGCAAAAATTATGCTTTGCACGGCAAAGCATAATAATGCGTTTATTTCTTCTGGTTTGGGCTTCATTGCCTTTTCTTTGTTTAGCTAAGCGGGAGATTTCGCGCCAGATTGTTTTTTCTTTTTCTGAGAGAGCGGGAGGTTTCGAGTCGGGTATACCTTTCCAAGAAAAAACGATTGACTATGCCGGCCGAATAGCTTGCTATTCGGCCGGCTCGTCTCCGCCGCCCTGGTCAGGAGGATCAACCGCCGGCGGATCCGTGACCGGGGGGTCGGTGGCCGGCGGATCCGTAACGGGCGGCTCGGTCGGCGTGTCGGGCTCGGTCGTTGGCGGCTCCGTAACCGGGGGGGCCGTAACCGGCGGCTCCGGTTCGCTTACGGGCGGCTTGGTCACTGGAGGGTCGGTGGCCGGCGGTACGGATGTAGGCGTATCCGTCGGGACCTTGGGACGGGAGGTGGCAGCCGGCTGAGAGTTGGTGGAAGGCCGGGAGGTAGACGTTCCCTGGGAAGCGCCGCTGGGATCCGACGAGGCGGGCCTGGCGGTTATGGAGGGAGACGAATAGGTTTTCTGATGGATGGAGGTCACATCCGGCCGGGTTCCGCCCTTCTTGTCATACCAGATTTGCGGGTAAAGGGGCTTGGGATTGAGGGTGGCCGCACCCACGTCCACGCTGGCGCTCTCCCCCTCCCGCACCTTGCGGGCCACCACCACCAGCCGGGCGTCGTCGAACTCGTAGGTGCAGGTGGACAGGGTCAGCAGCTCGTCTCCAGGCAGAACGTCCACCGGCGCGTTGATAATGGAACGAATCTGCATCTGCTCCACCATCTGCATGAAGTCCTCCTGATTGTCGAAATCCGAATACCGGTATTCGAAAACGAAGCCGTTGTCGCTCTCGGGGATGGTGTTGACGATAAAGACCGAGAAAATCTTATAGGTTCCCTTGCGATAGAGGGTATCGAACTCGATGATGGGGTTTTCCTTATAAAAATCCAGCTGGCGGTATTTTTTCACGCTGCCGAACATGCTGCCGTCCCGCATGTGATGACCGTATACCACAATATTCTGGCTCTGCCGCTGGAAGGTTACATTGGTATAGCGGTCCACAAACAGGGCGCCGTACCGGCTGGAGGTCTTATCAAAAGCGTGCTTCAAATAGAAGGGTTCCAGGGTATCGTAATCCTCGGGGGTTTTAACCACCGGATTATCCACATTGGCGTTGGGAATGGACATCCAGCCGATGGTATCGCTGTTCTGCTCCAAAAGGGGATAGAACTTTTTATAAATACCGTCTGCGCCGATATCGTTGTTGGCGGGGTCGTAGAGCTTACGGGTCTCTCCCTGGCTTTGCAGCTGCTGATGGCCGGTGTAGAAATATACGCCCAAATAGACGCCCGAGCCGATAAGGCAGACGGCGGCCACCAGGAAAATAATCTTGCGGATCACTTCGCCGGCCGAGTCGCCCTTACAGGGGAAGAGGTACCGGCGCATACGGCTGTACCAGGGCAGCTTTTTCTCGATGCCGGCCTTTTGACCGGGATGATAGTCTTCTTCATAATCGCTGACATACAGAATCGTATTCTCCTCCAGCCCGGAGGTTTCCGGCTCCCGCGCGGCAAGCTTGGCCGCCGGATCGTCGGCGCCGGCGCTGCTGAACAGCTCCTCGGCGGACGGTTCCTCGCCGTATTCCTCCTGGTTTAAATTTTGCCGGATTTCGTTCATGATCTGCTCGGCATGGCTTACAGGCCGGGCCTCTACCGGCGGCAGGGCGGATCCGGGCAGCGCGTCCAGCACGACGGCCTCCCCCGCGGCCAAAATGCCCGCGGCGGCCAGGGCGGCCCCCCGGCCCCCGTTAACGGCTTCCGGCTCCACATAGGGGGCGGAACCCGGCATATCGGGATTTTCCAGCCAGCGCCGCAGAAGGTCCAAGGCGGCCGAGGCGGCCATGCTCCGGATCTTCTCCCGCTCCCCCTCTGCCCTGCCGGCCATGAGCCGGCGGACGTAAACCTGCTTCTCGTCGGCCAGGGCGATATACACCAGCCCCACCGGCTTGCCCTCGCTGGGCTCGGGACCGGCCACCCCCGTAATCGACAGGCCCACATGGGCCCCGCTGATCTCCCGGATGCCGCCGGCCATGGCCGCCGCCGTCTGAGCCGACACAGCCCCGTACTGTTCGATGAGGGCCGGGTCCACCCCCAGCGCGTTGATCTTGACCGAGTCGGCGTAGGCCGTGATCCCCATCTCAAAGACCGAGGAGGAGCCGGGCTCCTCGGTCAGCCTTTTGGAGAGCAGGCCGGCGGTGCAGGACTCGGCTGTAGCGGCCTTTATGCCCTTTTGGCGCAGGCCCTCCACCACCACCTGCTGGAGACTGTCCTTATCCACGCCGTAGATACAGCCGTCCAGCCGGCGGCGGATCTCCTCCATCACCGGGCGGCACATTTCGTCGGCCGTCTGGCGGTCGGCGGCCGAGGCGGTCACCCGCAGCTCCACCTCGCCGGTCTTGGCGTAGGGGGCCACGGTGGGATTGGCCCCGTCCAGCAGGTCGGCCAGCCGCTCGGCCGCGGCCGACTCGCCAAGGCCAAAGACCCGCAGGGTATGGGAGACGATGGTCCCGGTCTCATACTGGGCCAGATAGGGCTTTACATAGGTTTCAAACATGGGCCGCAGCTCGTCCGGCGGGCCGGGGAGCAAAATGATGCACTGTTCGCCGGCCGATATGGCGTAGCCGGGCGCCGTCCCCCGGTCGTTGGGGAAAACGACCGCCCCGTGGGGCTTTAGAGCCTGCTTGCGGTTGGTCTCCCCCATGGGACGGCCCACCCGCCGGAAGTAGGCTTCAATCCGCCGGAGACTCTCGGCGTCCTCCTCCAAAGGAAGGCCCACGGCCTGGGCCACCGTCTCCTTGGTCAGATCGTCCTTGGTGGGACCCAGGCCCCCGGTTATGATCACAATCTGGCTGCGGGCCACGGCCATACCCAATACCTTTTTCAGCCGGGCGGCGTTGTCCCCCACGGTGGACTGGCCGAAGACCGATATGCCCATGGCCGCCAGCTCCCGGGACAGGTACTGGGCGTTGGTGTTGACAATGTCGCCCAGCAGCAGCTCGGTTCCTACGCATATGATTTCGCCGTTCATGTATATTCCCCCTTCAAAGGACCAAAGGTCCGGCGCGTGTATATCTATTTATATTATAGCTCTGCGTATGGGTTTTTGAGGCCCTTGATGGGACGCAGAGGCTTATTGCTTATTGGTTTATTGTTTCGTTGCGTGCGGGTGTTTACAGCTGATTTGCTTTTGTTTTGTTTAGCTGGGTGGGAGGCTTCGCTTCAAATTATATTTTCTTTTTTCTTAGTAAGATAGAGGTTTCGCGCCAGGTATCCTTATCGGAATACACCAATACTTGATCGCGAGGCGCGACCCCATCTTTTGTGACGCGACAAAAGAAGGGGGAGAAAAACGCGCACGGTGGCTGGCCGCCCCCGTGGCCCCCGCTGGCAACGTAGCCTGGGAGGAATGCAGGAAGTAGTGCCTCTCTTTAAACCGGGAAGCCCAAAAATCGTACCTATTTTTGGTCAGGAACTTGGCAGCCTCTCAGCAACCCGGCGGGATGTAACCATTACCTGGTCTATAAGCTCACTCCCGCCGACACTCATCTGAGCTTCAGCTGGGTACGTTTCACTTATCCGCCGGTAGCGAGTGGGAAACGTTAGCTTTTATAGCAGGAGGCAAAGGAAAGCAGAGAGGTAGGCAACAAAGTTTTAA
>JAAVYX010000145.1 GCA_022791355.1 Clostridiales bacterium
CTGGAGCTCCCTTGGGGCGTTTATACCAAGGACAGGATTGATATCCCAAAGGCGCAAAAGCAGCTGGACCGGGACCATTACGGTATGGACAAGGTCAAGGAACGGATCCTGGAGCTGTTGGCCGTCTACAAGCTAAACCCCGACGTCACCGGCCAGATTATTTGTCTGGCGGGGCCGCCCGGCGTGGGTAAGACCTCCATCGCCAAGTCCATCGCCGGCTGTATGGGCCGTAAGTTTGCCCGCCTGTCCCTGGGAGGCGTGTCCGACGAGGCCGAGATCAGAGGACACCGCAAGACCTATATCGGCGCTATGCCCGGCCGGATCATGAACGCTGTCCGCCAGGCCGGCAGCAGCAATCCTTTGATCCTGCTGGACGAGGTGGACAAGCTGGGCCGGGACCATCGGGGAGACCCTTCCGCCGCCCTGCTGGAGGCCCTGGACGCCGAGCAGAATAACGCCTTCCGGGATCATTATGTGGAGCTTCCCTTTGACTTGAGCCGTGTGCTCTTCCTCACCACCGCCAACTCCCTGGACACCATCCCCGGCCCTTTGCTGGACCGTATGGAGGTTATCGAGCTGCAAAGCTATACGAGAGAGGATAAGTTCCAAATCGCCAAAAAGCACCTGCTGAAAAAGCAGCTGAAAAAGCACGGTCTCGCCTCCTCCAACTGCCGGATTGCCGACGACGCGCTGTACAGTCTCATCGATCACTATACCCGGGAAGCGGGTGTGCGCAAGCTGGAGCGGGCCGTTGCCTCCCTTTGCCGCAAGTCGGCCAAGCGAATCGCCTCGGGAGACAAAAAGGCGACGGTCAAGGCGGCCGACCTGAAGGAGCTGCTGGGCCCGGCCAAGTACCGTCCTGAACAGCTGCTGCCCAACCATCAGGTGGGGGTCGTCAACGGCCTGGCCTGGACCAGCGTAGGCGGCGAGCTGATGCAGCTGGAGGTGGCCGCCCTGGAGGGGACCGGCAAGATATCCCTTACAGGCTCTCTGGGAGAGGTGATGAAGGAGTCGGCTCAGACGGCGGTCAGTTATGTCCGCAGCCGGGCCCGCGAGCTGGGGATCCCAGCCGACTTTTATAAGGAAAAGGACATTCACGTTCACGCCACCGAGGCGGCCGTCCCCAAGGACGGTCCTTCCGCCGGCGTAACCATCGCCACCGCCCTGGTCTCGGCCCTCACCGGCGTCCCGGTCCGGCGGGACGTGGCCATGACCGGCGAGATGACCCTGTTGGGCCGGGTGCTGGCCATCGGCGGCTTGAAGGAAAAGAGTATGGCCGCTTACCGGGCCGGGGTCAAAACCGTCTTTATCCCGGCGGAAAACGAGCCCGACCTGGCCGAGCTGGACCAGAAGGTGAAGGATAACATCATCTTTGTTCCCGTGCAGGACGTGGATACAGTGATCCGTAAGGCGCTGACCGTCCCGCCCAAGCCCCTGCCCCCGGCAGACTGTCCGGTCCCTCCCTTGGAGCCCAAGGGAAGTCCGGCTGCCGGGCTGAGTCAATAAAGGGGTTCATCAAGGAACTGGTAATGGGACTGGAAATGGAACAGCGGGAAAGGCCATACGCTCTGGGCGAGCTTTGTCCCGAAAACCCGTATGGTTCCCATACAGCCGGCCGCCAGCTCCCCGGATCCGATGACGGCGCAGCTGTAAAACGCCGCCTGCAAGCGGGGCGTTTTTCCGCGTCTGGCTTTCGGCCATAGGCCGATATGCCTGTTAAAATGCAACCCGCCCCGCGAAAAAAGGCCATAATCATAGATTTTCGTTCAGGGCATCGAGCCCCTCACAAAAATTTTACTTTGCAAGACAAAGTATACATACAGGCTCACATGCATTGCTCAGGGCCGCATTTGGCTATAGGAGGTTTTATGCAATACCAGACCTGCGTTTTCGAGGCTTCCTACGGAACAAAGGATCAGCTGCCGCCGTCCTCCTTGCCGGAGGTCTGCTTTTCCGGTCGTTCCAACGTAGGAAAATCCTCGCTGCTCAATAAGACGCTGGGCCGTAAAGCCCTGGCTCGGGTCAGCGCCAAGCCGGGCAAAACCGTCACCATAAACTTTTTCAGGCTGGAAAACCTGCGCCTATGCGACCTCCCGGGCTACGGCTACGCCAAGGTGGCCCGGTCGGAAAAGCTGCGCTGGGCCGAACTGATGGAGCATTATTTCCAATCCGGCCGGGACATCCGCCTGGTAGTGCAGCTGATCGACATGCGTCATCCGCCCACCGCCGACGACCTGGACATGCTGCGCTTCTTGCTGGACGCGGGCTATCCGCTTCTTGTGGCTCTGACCAAAAGCGACAAGCTGAATAAAACCCAGAGGACTGCCCGGGAAGCGGCCCTCAAGGAAGAATTGGCTTTCCTGCCGGAAACGACGCCGGTCGTCCCCTTTTCGGCCCAGAGCGGAGAAGGGGCGGAGGCCCTGCGGGAGGCCCTGGAGGAGGTCTCCAAAAGCCAAAACGCCGCCCATATGGCCGCGGAAGGATAATTTCCTGCCGGTAAATTCGCAAACGACAGACCTTGCTTCTGCGGCTTTCGCCTTGCAATCCTGCCTCTTCGGATAGGTCTTCAACCGTTTCCCGGTTGGAAGACGGCCTCTGGAGCGGGCGGCGCAGGCCATATAAAACTTATTTGGAAATGGAATGGGGGACCCATATGATCAGCGACTGTTTAAGCGTAAACGAAAAGGGACATCTGACCATCGGCGGGGCCGATACGGTGGAGCTGGCCGCGGCCTACGGCACCCCGCTCTACGTCATGGACGAGACGGCCGTCCGTTCGGCTTGCCGGAGCTACAAGCGCTCCATCGACGAATTTTACGGCGGCAACGGCCTGCCCTTATACGCCAGCAAGACCTTCGCCTGTAAGGAAATCTACCGCATCATGGATGAAG
>JAAVYX010000146.1 GCA_022791355.1 Clostridiales bacterium
ATCCTGCTACCGGCGCATAAGTGAAACGTTAAAAGCCGAAGCTCAGATCAGTGTCGGCGGGAGTCAACCGGAGGGGCGTTAGCCTCGTAGGTGGCCGTAGGCGAGCTCTTAGATCAGGTTCCTGTTTCATCCCGCCGGGTTGCTGAGACCCTCCAAAGTACCTGACCGAAAGTTGGTACGACTTTCGGGCTTCCCAGTTTAAAGAGAGGCACTACCTCCTGCATTCCTCGCAGGCCGCGTCGCCGGCGGGGGTCACGGGGGCGGCTAGCCCCCGTGAGCGCTTTTCTCCCCATTCTTTTCTCGCGGGGCAAAAGATGGGGTCTAGAGGCGCTTTAGCGCCGGGACGCCAGGCGCTACTAGACCAACTTTTGGAGTATCCATACAGGGAAATCTGGCGCCAAACCTCCCACTTACTAAGAAAAAAGAAAAGGAAATCTGGCGCGAAACCTCTATCTTACTAATATAAAATATGAAGCAAAACTTACGAATCAAGTCCTTCCCAAATGCCGCGGAGATAGGCGGCCCCCAGGGCCCGGTCGTACAATCCATACCCGGGTTTTCCGTCCTCGCCCCAGATATTCCGGCCGTGGTCCGGCCGGATATACCCGTCGAACCCGTTTTCGCGCAGGGCGAAAAGGATTGCCCGCATATCCAGCGACCCTTCCCGGCTCAGATGACTGGTTTCCTCAAAACAGTTTTTGCCCGTAAGCTTTACGTTGCGGGCGTGGACAAAGGGGATTCGGTCCCGCCTGGCAAATTCGGCCGCCATGGCGGTCAGGTCGTTTGCCGGGCTGCTGCCCAGGGAGCCTAGACACAGGGTAATACCGTTACAGGGACTGTCCACCTCCCTACAGAGCCGGTCCAGAGCCTCCCGCCCGGTGATGATGCGGGGCAGGCCGAAGATGCCCCACGGCGGATCGTCGGGATGGATGGCCATTTTAATCCCCGCCTCCTCGCAGACCGGGATGATTTTCCCTAGAAAATAGATGAGATTTTCCCAGAGCTTTTCCTCGTCCACCGACTTATACCGCTCCAAAAGTTCCAAAAGCTCCTCGTGGGAATAGCTCTCGTCCCAGCCGGGGAGGGAAAGAGCGGTTTTGGCAGGGTCCAGACGCAGTACAGTCTGCTCGTCGAAGGCCAGACAGGTGGAACCGTCGGCCCGCTTATGGGCAAGGTCGCTGCGCAGCCAGTCGAAGACCGGCATGAAGTTATAGCAAATTACCTTGAAGCCGGCCTTTCCCAGCCGGCGGATGGTGGCGCAGTAGGCCTCGATGAGGGCGTCCCGCTTGGGGGAGCCCAGCTTGATCTCCTCATGGACCGGCACGCTTTCGATAATCTCGCAGCTCAGTCCCGTTTCCAGGGCCGGACGCTGCACGGTATCGATGGCGGCCTCGTCCCAGGCCTCTCCCACCGGGATATTATAGACGGCGGTGACCACCCCGTCTATGTAGGGAACCTGCCGGATTTGGTCCAGTGAAATCCGGTCGTTTGGACCATACCAGCGAAACGTCATCTGCATGGCCTTCTCCTCCTTTACGTCTGTTTGCCGGCGTATTTTGCCGATACATTGCCGGCCTGTTCAGCCGGCGCGCCTCTTAATAAGTCCCTTCCAGGTTGGCCACGCCGCCGCCCGCCGCCGGTCTTTTCTCATAACGGGAGGTCTTGATCCGCTCCTCCAAGAGAGAGTAGAACAGGTCCTCGTCCAGGGGAAGCTCCACCGTTTTGTCCAGCCAGGAGGAGAGGTGGATGGCGTTGGAGATGGTCAGGCCGTTGATGCCCTCCTGGCCGGGGGCCAGCAGGGAAGCGCCGTGGAGAGCGGCGTCGGTGAAGTTGTTGACGATGCCTACATGCTGGGTGCTCTCCCCATGAATGGGGATTTCTACCCGCCAGGCCTCGGGCTTTTCGAAGCCGCCCTTGGCCGTTTTCAGGAAATCCGACACCTTGCCCCGGTTGCGGATATATTCCAGCCGGTCGTTCTCGATGACAATCTTGCCCTTATCCCCGGTGATCTCCAGCCGGTTGGTGCCGGGGGCGTCGCCGGTGGTGGTGACGAAAACACCGGTAGCTCCGTTGGGGTACTCGAGATAGGCGGTCACATCATCCTCCACCTCAATGTCGTGGTACTTGCCGTAGGCGCAGAAAGCCCGCACCCGCTGGGGCATACCGCAAAGCCACTGGAGCAGGTCCAGCTGATGGGGGTCCTGATTGAGCAGAACGCCGCCGCCCTCGCCGGCCCAAGTGGCCCGCCAGTTACCCGAATCGTAATAGCTTTGGGTGCGGAACCAATCGGTAATGATCCAGTTGACCCAGCGCAGCTCGCCCAGCTCGCCGCTGTCAATCAAATCCTTGACCTTTTGGTAAAGGGGATTGGTGCGCTGGTTGAACATGAGACCGAACACCCGGTCCGACCGGGCGGCAGCCTCGTTCATTTCCCGCACCTGCTTAGTGTAGACCCCGGCCGGCTTTTCGGAGAGAACGTGCAGCCCCTGCCGGAAGCCCTCCACGGCGTAGACCGGATGGAGATAGTGGGGAGTGGCGATGAGTATGGCGTCCACCAGGCCGGAGGCCATCAGGCCCTCGGCCTTTTCAAAGCCCTTGACCCCCTCGCCGGCCAGCTTCAGTCCGGCTTGCAGACGGTCCTTGTCGATATCGCACAGGGCGGTAATCTCGGCCTCCCGGATTTTGCCCGCGTTAAAATTATGGATGTGTCCGGTGCCCATGTTCCCCACGCCGATGATGCCAAAACGAAGTTTTTCCATGACGGAACGCCTCCTAATACAATATAAATCGGTTGGAACCCGCGGCAATCGACCGGGGGTTCGGCTGACTTTACAGCAAATTGCAGAATGAATAACAAAGAATGGCCGCGCAAATAACCGGAGGCCGCCGCCGCTCTATTGAGCGTCTAGCTGTCGCCCGCCGGGGACGACAATGCCGTCCCCGGCCATCTGCTCCCATTGGTCCTATGAACTTTTGTCAGGTATATTCAGGTTTACTATCATGGATTGACAAGGGGCGATAAGGCCTTGCAGGAGCGAACCCACGCAGGTGGGTTGTCAAGTCGATAGGTAGCCGAGCCTTGCTCGGTAAGGAGCGGGCGGCTCGACCGAACGGCTCCCCGGCGACCGGCCTAAAGGCCGGCTGTATCCGCCTTGTCCGCGCGGGTTTGCCTACCATAAAACGCCGCAGGATCCAGCAGCGAGCCAAGCCAAAACGAGGACCGGCTAGGCCGTCGGTAGCCGACCAACAGGGCGGCTGGCTGTCGCCCGCCAAAAGTGAGATGCGGCCAAACCTTCGTCTTGGCCGCTGCTGGATGTATGAGCCCTTACCCATACATGATATAGGCGTTAGAGGTATACGCGGGAAGGTTACCGGGCTTCCACGCCCAGCTTATCCAGGATTTCCATAAGCGCCTTATGGGCGATGGCGAACTTTTCCGGCCCGCCCACGGCGATGTCGCCGGTTTCCAGATGGGGCTCCAAGGAGAGGAAGCCCTCGAACCCGCCGGCGAAGAGGCGGGAGAGGATTTCTTCCAGATGCCCGTCGCCCTGGCCGCTGGGAACCACCTTGCCGGTTTCCCAAACCGCGTCCTTGATATGCATATAAACGGTCTTGTCCTGCAACAGGTCGAAGCCTTCCAGGGTGTCGGCCTTGCACTGGACGAAGTTGGCCGGGTCGAAGATGCCCCGAACCGTATCCCAGTCCATAGCGTCCAGCAGGGTACGGCAGCGGCCAGGATGGTCGCCGTAGATGCCCTTCTCATTTTCATGGAGCAGGATAACCCCCGAGCCCTTGGCGTATTCCTGGAACCGGTACCAGCGGTCCAGTACGGCCTCCTTGTAATCGTCGGGATTTTCTCCATCGGGGATAAAAAAGCTGAACATACGGATGTAGCCGGTCTCCATGAGCTGGGCCAGCTCCAGGGTCCGTTTGAATTTGTCCATATGGGGGGCGAAGTCGTCCCGGATGCCGATCTTTCCCAAGGGCGAACCCACGGCAGAGAGTTTGACCCCGGCGGCGTCCAGCTGCTTTTTGATTTCTCCCGCCTCGGCCGGCGTGTAATCGGTGAAATTCCGGCCGTTTACGTTGCGCATCTCTATGTGGCGCACGCCCAGCTTTTCCAAGGTGGCCAGCTGCCGGTCGAGCTGGTCGGCGATTTCGTCGGCGAAGCCGGAGATGATGCATTTTGCCATATGTATCCCTCTTTTCAAATGTTACGCGGTAAGCGTTTTTTTGCCTTTTGGTGCAAGACGTTCGTCTGTAGGGCAGGCAGACGCGTGAAAAGCAGCGATAAAGCTACTATTTTTCCATTGTAGCATATGGAAATAGGGACGGACATTGCAAATAAAATTGATTAGATTGCGTAAAAAAGCGTAGTTTTTGGCTTTTGCGGCTTAAGCAGTATCTCTCAGCTGCTTAAGAAATCCCAAAATCGTACTTATTTTGGCCAGGAACTAAGAAGTCTCTCAGCAACCCGGCAGGATATAACCTAAGGCTGGTCTATAAACGCACTCTCGCCGACGCCTATCTGATTACGTTTCGCTTAAACGCTGATAGCGAGAGGATACCGTTAGCTATTTTGTGTAAAGAGGGAGGGACGCGCCACTAGATTCAGTAATGGAGTATTCCGAAAAGCATACCTGACGCGAAACCTTCATCCCAGCCCCAAAGATGAAAAGTATACTTGGCGTAAATCTCTTTGAACAAAAATAAAAAAGACAGAGAAAATCTCCTGTACAAACTCTTTCCCAATCTATACAACAAAAAATATACATAAAAAATTGAAACGGCGGGCACAAAGGTCCGCCGTTTCTAAGGAGAGATGAAAAAAGAGGTAGTAAATCTAAGCTGCCGGAGACCCCGCGGACCGGCGCAGACCCGCCTACTTGGCGGTTTGGACATTGTTGGTGCCCAAGGTCACATCGGCGGTATAGTACCGGCCGCTGCGGTAAACCTTGACGCTGACCGTCTCCCCAGGGCTGCACTGGGAAATAGCCGAGCTGAGGGTGGTATAGCTGGAAACGGTGGTGCCGGCGAACTCGGTAATAATATCGCTGCGCTGGAGGCCGGCGTCGGCCGCCGGACTGCCCTCCACCACGCTCTGCACCACCGCGCCGGTGGGATAGCCCAGCATCTGAAGGGTCTGCGCGTCGTACTTGGTGCTGATTTCAATGCCCAGGTAGGGGGTGGGCGCGTTTTCCTTGGAGATGATCTGTTTACAGGTTTCAACCACCTGATTCATGGGGATGGCGAAGCCCATGCTCTCATAGCCGGTGGACACCAGCTTGACGCTGTTGACCCCGATGACCTGCCCCTTGGCATTGACCAGCGCGCCCCCCGAATTACCGGGGTTGATGGCCGCGTCGGTCTGGATAAGGTTAAGCTGGGTGCTGTTGTCGGTGGTGATTTTGCGGTTGAGGCCGCTGATGACGCCGTAGGTCACCGAGCCCATAAAGTCCAGACCGCCGGGATTGCCGATGGCCACCACGTACTGGCCTACGTTCAGCTCGTCCGAATTGCCGATTTCAGCGACGGGCAGACCGGTCTGGTTTATCTTGAGCACCGCCAGGTCGTAGGCGATATTGTAGCCGACGATGGAAGCGTCGATACCGTTTTCAGGATCGCTGGGCAGAAAGACCTGCACCCGGGCGGCCCCGCCGCCCTGCTCGGCCGCGGCCTGGATGACGTGGTAGTTGGTTATAATGTAGCCGTCCTCACTGTAGATAATGCCGGATCCCTCGCCGCTGGAGGAGTTCTGGCCGCCAAAAAAACTGTAAGAAGCGGCGGTGGTGCGGATGCCCACTACGCTGGGGCTGACCTTTTCGGCCACGGCCTGCACCAGATTTTCCACCTCGCTCTGTATACTGATGGTCTGGGCCGAACCGGCCGTGCCGCTGCTTGTCTGGACGGGTGCGCCCTGCGCGTCGCCGGTCAAATGACGGGTGAGGGCGAAGCCGCCGGCCCCCGCGCCTAGTCCCACCACCGCGGCGGCCAGAACACAGGCTACAAAGGTCTTGACCGGAAGCTGCCCGAACAAGGGCTTCCTTTCTTTTTTCGGCCGGGGCGCCTTGGGCGGCTTTGCAGGCCGCGCCGGCTGGCTGTTGTAGGCGGGCTGCGTACCGTATGGGGAGGAACCGTAATTCTGTGAGCTGTAATTTTGGGAGCCGTAGGTGCCGTTGGGCATAAAGCCGTACTGAGGCGGGGTATAGCTGCCGCTGCTCTGACCGTACCCGTTTTGGCGGCCGTCCGCCCGCGGGGAGCCGTAGGCGGCGCCGCCGGCCGGCCGGTTTTCACTGCCGGAGAAGGGAATGTTGCCGGCGGAGGCGCTGTAGTGGTATTCGCCCTGGCGGTCGGGCTGGGAAGGGGCGGCCTGAGCGGTATGGGCTTCGGCGGCGGCCTGTTCGGGCATGTCCGATTCGGCTTTCGCCTCCCCGGCCGCGCTGTCGGACTCGGTCTGCACGGCGGACTGCCGGTCGTCCCCGCCGCTGTAGTAGCCGCCGGCGGGGGTCACGGTATAGCCCTGCTGCCGGCCGGCCGTAGGGCCGGTTTCATCGGAAGGGGAGAGGGCGGGGCCGTCCTTACCGTCCTCTACCGGGAGGGCCTCGTCGAATCCCTGGATACCCTGGCTGCGATTTTTATCGTCAAACATGCTATATCATCCTTTCTGTCTGTTAACGGGCGTTTAGTTACTAGCGGTACTGCCTGGCGGCGTCGCCCGCTTTCGATGGTTTTATTGTAACCCGGCGTTTTGGTCTGGTTCGTGCGAATATATGAACGATTTGAAAATAAATCGCGGCATTCTTTTGACGGCGCGGTCGACAGGGGTCGAGCTGCCTATCTATATGAAGCGGTCAACGGGATTATACCAATGTAAGTTTTACATAACCAGTTAAAAGCACAAAAAAACATATATAAAAACGATTTCAGCTATTTACATTTCATAAATGTGCTGTATAATATAGACAGTGAAATTATTGGTTTCCAGTTAAACCAATTGCTGATATTGGAGCGGGGGGTCCCGTTCCCATTTGAAAGGAGTAAACCCGATATGCAGATGAAAGACTTGAAAGAAAAAATCGCCTCCAGCGAAATGGTGGACATCTATAAGCACGGCGACTGCGCCGTCAAGCTGTTCAGCCCCCAATGCCGTAAGACCCAGGCTCTTTACGAGGCCCTGACCCACGCCCGCGTGGAGGCCACAGGCCTGCCGGTGCCGGTGATTCGGGAGGTCTCTGTTATCGAGGGCCGCTGGGCCATCACCATGGACCTGATCCCCGGCCATACGCTGGAGGAGCTGATGGATAAGGACCCCGCCAATATTGATAAGTATCTCAACGATTTGGTGGACATTCAGCTGAAGATTCACGAAAAGCATACTCCCAAGCTGAGCAAGCTGAAGGATAAAATGGCCCGGCAGATCAACTCTCTGGACAATATCAACGATGTTACCCGCTATGAGCTGCTCACCCGGTTGGAGAGCATGCCCAAGCACACCAAACTGTGTCACGGTAACTTCAGCCCTTCTAATGTTATTATTAACGATAAGGGCACCTTTATTGTGGACTGGGTGGCCGCCCGGCAGGGCAACGCCTCGGCCGATGTGGCCCGGACCTATCTGCTCCTCTGCTTGAAGTCCACCGAATGGGCGGAGAAGTATATGGACTTGTTCTGTGAGAAGACCCATACCTCCAAGCGTTATGTGCAGGAGTGGTTGCCCATCGTGGCCGCCGCCCGTCTGACCGAGCACCGGCCGGAGGAAACCGAGATGCTCATGAAATGGCTGGACGTGGTGCAGTACGAATAATTCCGCTTTTTATCTTTTAATTAGCAGGCGGCGGGGAGACCTTGAAGGTCTCCCCGCTGTTTTTTGTTTGAGTAGGGCGGAAGACGTAACGTAAGAATTTCCAGCCCGTTACTATTGTTTAGCTACGAGTAAGGTTTCGCACCCAAATGCAAGCGTGATTTTCATATCCTGAACATTGATGATTGTTTCTTTCTTGCA
>JAAVYX010000147.1 GCA_022791355.1 Clostridiales bacterium
ATCCACAAAGCTGACGGTGATCCCGCGCGTCCACTCTCCTAAACGACGGCATAAGCCTGCAAAAACGTCCAGATGCCGTTCTGCCGTCCAGCCGTCCCGCGGTAAAATCGGATCGTACCGCCATTGTATTCTCTGCCGGCCGGTTTGCCGGCTGAGCTGTCGGAAGGTCTCTACGATTTCCTTTTTGGGCCGCAGGCCCTTTTCTATGTCGCCGCTGTAGCCCGTCAGGGTGAACTGAAAGCAATATTTGTAACCCATCCGGTCGATTTCAGGTAAATAGGCCATAAGCGGCGCCGGATCCTTGGTCCAGAAAACGATGCAGTCCACCGTCTCGGGCGAAAGCACAATCCTGGAAACCTGGCGCGGACGAAAGGGATTGGGGACAAGGACGTATCCCGCCCGCAGTCTATTTAAAAACCATTCGGGATAACAGCAGGGAATATCCGTGCGCCGAGAGACAGACAGAATCATGCGCTTCACCGTAAGACAGGACGTTTGCGTCAAATATCCATAAATCCTTTAAGCCGCGTCTTCCCTATCTTTTCCTTTCTTCCTGCTTTTCAGATACCGCCGCACCGCAGCAATCGCCGGCAGGGCGGCTGGTGGGAATCCGGCGGACAATACGGCCGCAAGCCCCGGCGCAATAACCTTTTGGGAACCCCGGCTATAAGCCAGGGTTTTCATTAGACAAAAAGGCCCCGGCGCATCCAAACGCCGGAGCCTGACGCATACAAAGCCTCTACTTGGCCAGCAGCTCGTCGGCCAGAGCCTCCATGGCGGGCAGGTCTCCCTCCTTCATGGCCGACTTGACGGTGACCGTTTTTTCACACAGCCGGATATCCTTCATGGATTCCACCATTCCCTTCATGACCTTGGCGGCCGAGGGAGCCCAGCTTCCGTTTTCCAAAAGGCCCACCGTCCGTTTTTGATAATTTTTGCCCTTCAGATGCAGCAGGAAGGTCTCCATGCAGGGGAATACGTCGGCGTTGTAGGAAGCGGCGGCCAGCAGCAGCTTGTCGTACCGGAAAGCGTCCTCAATGGCCTCGGCCATGTCGTCCCGGGCAAGGTCGGTGACAACCACCTTTTTCGCTCCCTTGGCCTTTAAAATCTCGGCCATCCGCCTGGCCGCCTTCATGGTATGGCCGTGGATGGAGGCGCAGGCAATGAGCACCCCGTCGTCCTCCGGCTCGTACCGGCTCCAGATATCGTATTTACCGATGTAATGCGCCAGATTTTCCTTTAAAACGGGTCCGTGCAACGGGCAAATCACAGCGATATCCAAAGCGGCGGCCTTTTTCAAAAGGGCCTGCGCCTGAACGCCGTATTTACCCACAATATTGAAGTAATACCGCCGGGCCTCGCAGTCCCAGTCCTCCTCGGTATCCAGCGCACCGAATTTTCCAAAAGCGTCGGCCGAAAAGAGGATTTTTTCCGACTGCTCATACGCCACCATCACCTCAGGCCAGTGCACCATGGGCGCCATGACAAACTGGAGGGTATGCCGGCCCAGACAAAGGGTCTCCCCCTCCTTCACCGTGACCATGCGGCCGTCCAGATCCATATCGAAAAACTGCCCCATCATGGCAAAGGTCTTGGCGTTGCCCACCAGCTTCATGTCCGGATATTTATCGGCCAGTATTTTGATGCTGCCCGAGTGGTCGGGCTCCATGTGCAGCACAACCAGGTAGTCCAGCGGCCGGCCGGCCAGCGCCTGGGTGAGATTTTCCAGCCAGCCGGCGGCGCCGCGGGCGTCCACCGTATCCATTACGGCCGTTTTTTCATCCAGAATCAAATAGGAATTGTAGGAAACCCCATTGGGCACCACATACTGGCTTTCAAACAAATCGATCTCCTTATCGTCCACGCCGATATAGATAACCGAATCAGTGACATGCGTATCCATATTCCACATTCCCCTTTTCAAATCCTATGCTTTGCCGTGCAAAGCAAAATTTTTGTGAGGGGCTCGATGCCCCGAACGAAAATCTATACGCTCCCCGTAAATTTTTACGAGGCTCTCCCTGCCGTCCTGTCCTGGGCAGCGACGAACGGCCGTTTCTCACAGGCGCGTCCGTGCAGGCCGCTCTTAGAACTTAAGGGAACGGAACGCAGGAGACCTCGTATACATTTACGTATAGCGTAATATTTTCCATTTTTCTTACCTACAAATTATAGCATAGAATTAGTAAGCCCGTCAATTTGCGAAAATATACAAGGGCGCTTCAATCCCATCAATCATTTTGTATACCATCGACCCGCAAACTGTTCCAAAATAAAGATTTCGCAAAGTAATAAAACGGCGTATAGCCGCAGCGCGCTCCGGCTGGCAGACGTTTTAAAATTAGAAAGCCCCGGACCGGTACGGCGCGAACGACCGTTTTTATAAGCGATCAATAAAAGCAGTATCGCGGCTTTTATTTGTTATGCGTATCCGCCCGCTAAAGCGGGCGGATGCTTTAGACCGCAAGCCCTTATACTGTCAGTCCTTCCAGCAGCCGGCTGACTTCCTTCCGGTTCCGGCAGACGGTTACCTTGTCCGCATACCGACGGCATATGTCGGCGTATCGGCCGCGGATCTCCTTGGTCCTGCCCTCCCAGAGAATCCAACGGACAAATTCCCAGTCGAATTTTTCGTTGCAGCCGGCCGCCATGCTCTCCCGGGTACGACGCCGGTTGCGCAGATAACGGCCGAAGGCCTGCCAAAAGCAGCGCAGACGGGAAAAGCGCAGGAAGATAATGCGGTCGGCCTCCTCCATGCGCCGCTGTTGATAAAACTTCCGGTAGTTGCCGTCGATGACCCAGGCGGGATTCTGTAAAAACGCCGCCACGATGGCCAAGGCCTGTTCCCGATCCCGCTCCCTCCAGCCCGACGTAAACTGGACGGTATCCAAATAAAGCAGAGGGCAGTCATAAAACGCTGCCAGCCGTTTGGCCAGGGCGGATTTGCCCGCGCCGCTGTAGCCGATGACCGCGATTTTCAC